>CAZNWW010000323.1:4851-5352 GCA_964576155.1 uncultured Myxococcales bacterium
CCCTTGCCGCCCTTGCCGCTCCACGAGGCGCCGCCGTTCGCTGCGTTCGAACCAGCGCCGTTGATGAGGAGACCGCCTGCACCTCCGCCGCCCGCGTGGGTGGAGCTACCGGCGGCACCGCCCGCGCCTGCACTCAATGTGTTCACCGTAATGGCAGCGAGGCTATCGAAATGGCCTCCCGCTCCGCCGTTGTAGGTGCAGCCATTGACTCCGGGAGAGCCGCCGGAACCACCCGCTCCACCACAGCCGCCGTTGCCAGCCCCGCCGCCGCCGCTTCCGCCGTTGCCGCCCTTTCCGGTTCCGGAAGGCCAGGCGTGATGGCCGCCGTCGCCGCCGTTGGCCGAAAGGCAGGAGCCGAACCCGGAAGGCGCGCCGTTGCCGCCCGGTGAAGTGTTGGTGCAACAGATCCCGCCAACACCACCGGCACCAACCGTGACCGAGACGCTTCCGTGGATAGGAAGCTTCATCCGTGTTTTACCCCTCCAGGCAGAGTATCGGGAA
>CAZNWW010000324.1:0-4187 GCA_964576155.1 uncultured Myxococcales bacterium
GTTGGGGTGGTGGTGCGCTCCATGACCCTCAGGGCGGACGACGTACCCCACACCGGGATCATGCGCTACCGCGACGACGCGCCGAAGATCCCCGCCGCGGCCCTTGGCATCCAGAGTGCATCCCGACTGGCCAAGACCCTGAAGACCCACCCTGACCTGTCCCTCACCCTGGAGCTCTCCGCGAAGGAGCACCCCCCCGTCGAGGCCCGGAACACCCTGGGCCAGCTTACCGGTGTGGAGCGCCCTGAGGAGGTTGTGGTCCTGGGCTGCCACCTCGATGCGTGGGACAAGGGGTGTGGTGCGCACGACGACGGCGCGGGCTGCGTACAGGCGGTGGAGGCCCTGCGGCTCCTGGGCCATCTGGGCCTCCCCATGCGGCGCACGGTGCGGGTGGTCCTGTACATGGATGAGGAGATGGGAGGAACAGGCGGCAAGGCCTACGCGAAGGCCGAGGCTCGGAAGGTTGAAACCCACGTCTACGCCATCGAGTCGGACCGGGGCGGCTTCGTACCCCTCGGCTTCACCGTGAACGCGGAGGATCCCATCGTGGAGGGCCTCCGGCGGCGTTACCTCCCGATCCTGGAGATCCTCGGGCTGCGTTTCATCGAGCGGGGAGGCGGCGGCGTGGACATCGGGCCCCTGAAGGAAATCGGCTGCACCAACATCGGGCTTGTCCCGGACTCCCAGCGCTACTTTGATGTCCACCACTCGGACAATGACGTCCTGGACGCGGTCAATCCCCGGGAGCTTCAGCTCGGCGCGATAGCGATGGCGGCCCTCGCCTACGCACTCGCCAACGAGTAGTCCGCTAGCGCCTCCAGAAATGCGGTGTGAAGAGGATCAGGACCGTGTAGATCTCGAGGCGCCCCGCGATCATGTTGAACATGAGGAGCCACTTCCCTGCGGACGGGATGAAGTAGAAGTTCTCCGCCGGGCCCACCTTCCCCAGGCCGGGGCCGATGTTGCCGATGCACGCGGCGACGGAGGAGGTCGCCGTGATCAGGTCCAGTCCCATGGCGGCCATCACCACCGACGATACGACGAAGGTACCGACGAAGAGGGAGACCACGCCGATGATCGCGGAGACAGTCTCTTCCTTCACGACGTTGTGTCCGACCCGCACCGTGGACACTGAGCGGGGATATGCGATGCGCTTCAGCTCCCGGTAAGCCGCCTTGATGGTGACCTGGATCCGGATCACCTTCATGCTGCCGCCGGTGCTCCCCGCGCAACCGCCGACGAACATCAGCACCAGCAGCATGAGCTGCGCCTCCATGGCCCAGGTGCCGAAGTCCTGGGTAGCGAAGCCCGTGGTGGTGAGCATGGAGATCATCTGGAACGCCGAGTGGCGGATCGTCTCCTCGGCGTCCCAATGCAGCCCGGCCGCGTAGAGGCTCCAGAGGAGCACGCCCGAGCCCCCGATAAAGAGGAACGTATAGAGCCGGAACTCCGCGTCCTTGTGGTACCCGAAGGATCGTCGGAAGAGGAGCGCCCAGTGGAGGGTGAAGTTCGCCCCGGCCAGGAACATGAAGAAGGTGATGATCCACTGGAACCGGGGGGCCATGCCCCCGGCGCTCGCCACGAGGGTGGAGAAGCCACCCGTGGCCATGGTCGTGCAGGTATGGCACACCGCGTTGAAGAGGTCCATGCCGCCGACGAGCAGGACCAACACCTCGGCGAGTGAGATCAGGGCGTAGACCCGCCAGAGGATCCGGGCGGTATCTGCGATGCGCGGGCTCAGGCGCCCCGGGGTGGGGCCCGGGACCTCGGCCTTCATCAGGTGCATGCCCCCGACCCCCACGAGGCTCAACACCGTCACAGCGAGGACCAGGATCCCCATCCCGCCGAGCCACTGGATCAGGGATCGCCAGAGCAACAGGGCCCGGGGCAGCCCGGGCCGCCCCTGGGAGGTGGGCGTGTCGAGGCCGTCCCACAGCCCCGCCCGGATCACCGAAGCGCCGGTGGTGGTGAACCCGGAGGCGGACTCGAAGACCGCGTCGGTGACGCTGCAGAACTCACGCCCGGGGTGGAGGGTCTCCGCCGGGAGGGTGCACAGCTTGGTGCCTGGCGCCGCAGCGGGCGCCCAGGCCGGGTCCACGACGGACATGTGCGCATAGAGGTAGAAGGGGACCGCGCCGGCGAGGGACACGAGAAGCCACCCCATGACCGTGGTCAGGTACCCGTCCCTGTGGGTGAGCCAGCTCTCCTCCTGGCTGCGTCGCGTGGACAGGTAGAGGCCGAGGCCCGCCATGAGGGTGAGCCCCGTGGAGAGGCCCAGCGGGATAGCGTCTCCGGTGCCGTCCCACAGGCCCAGGATCGTGGGGATCCCCATGGCTGCGGCGATGATGAGGAGGATGACCCCGAGGATGTGGAGGATGGTCCGGTACCGCATGGGCTACCACCGCAGGCGGGGTTCCACCAGACGCTCCAGTGCAGCCACGGAGCCCCGGCGGCAGAAGACGAGGACCCGATCCCCGGCGTTGATCGCATCCTCGCCGTGGGGGATCCGGATCTCGCCGTCCCGGACGATGAGCGCAGCGAGGGAGCCCTTCGGGAGCTTCGCTTCCTTCAGGGGGACGCCCAGGATCGGGGATTTCTGGGGTGCTACCAGCTCGAAGGCCTCTGCGTCCTCGCCTGCGAAGAGGTGGACGTCCAGAACCTTGACGTTATGGATGGCGCGCAGGACCTGGGCCGCTGCGATGTCGAAGGGGTTGAGCACGACGCCATCGTGGACCGACTTGATCATGCGCATGAACTCGAAGCGGTTGGTCACGGTGAGGGTTCGCTTGATGCCGAGGCGTCGGGCCATCATCGCGGTGAGCGCATTCACCGCCTCGCTCTTGCTGGCTGCTACGTAGGTGTCGATGCCATCCGAGAGGATGTCGGCCAGATCCTCCAACGCCGCGCAGTCCGCGTTGAGGACCAGGGCCTTCTCCAGGCGCTCGGAAGCAGCACGAGCTTGATCGGGCTTAGGGATCATGAGGCGGGTCTTGTACCCGGCCAGCGAGAGCACGTCCGCGATCCGGATCGAGTTCTCGCCGCCCCCACCCACGAGCACCGAGCGGGCGGGCTGTGCGTCGGGCCGAACCCACGCGCAGAGGTCGGAGAGCGCGTCCTTGTGTGTCACGAAGTAGACAAGATCTCCGGCCTGGATGGTGTCGGCGCCCCTGGGAATGATCACCTTCTGGCGCATGCCGCCGGGCCCGGGGGGGCGGAGGATGGCGCCGATCACGAACTCCACCTTGCTGCGATGTTTCCCGAGGTGGGACACGGCCTTCCCGCAGAGCGGGTCGTTGGTGTGAGCCCTGAAGGCCACTACGATCACCCGGCCCTCCTCGAACTCGAGGACGTCATGCGCGTCCGGGATGTCCACGATCCGTCGGATCTTCTCAGCGAGGAGGCCCTCGGGGTTGATCACCTCGTCCAGGCCGAACCGCTCATGGAGTTTGGGGTCCTCGAGGTAGACCCGGTCCCGTATTCGCGCGATGCACTTTGCATCTTCGGGGAGATACTGGGACGCAATGGACGCGGCCATCATGTTGGTCTCGTCCCGGTCGGTGACCGCGATGAAGAGGGAGGCGCGATCCAGGCCTGCCTCCCTGAGAACCTCGGGGTCCGCGCCGGAGCCCAGGAGGGTCTCCACGTCCAGCCCGTCCTCGAGTATGGCGATGCGCCCCTCGTCGACGTCCACCACCACCACCTCCTTGTGGCTGGTAGACAGGCTGCGGGCCAGGTTGGAGCCGATCTCGCCGGCACCGATGATGACGACTCGCATGGCTCCTCTACTGAGCTAGCACGACTCGCGCGAAGTGCTCGTAGGAGCGGTCGTAGGTGGCCTCCGCGTCCTTTGGAAAGAAGCACCCGGGGAGCTGGCGCATGCGTTGGTGGTATTGGACGCACTGGCAGCACTTCCCCTTACGGGGGCAGCCAGGGTAGAAGCAGGTGCAGAAGTCCATGTTCTCCTGGGTACGATCGCAGGACATTAGGTGTTCTCCTGTGTAGATCCGGCCCGATGATACGCCCCGCTGGCGGATCCGGTCAAGGTCGGTCCCGTTGTCGTTGACTCCGATGGCGGGACCGTGCCACATTCGTGGATGCCCCGTCCAGGGGAGGGAACGACCACTTTGAATGAGGGAGAGGAACGCCATGAAGGGCAAGACAATGCTGACCGCTGATGTCGTAAACCA
>CAZNWW010000324.1:4197-5338 GCA_964576155.1 uncultured Myxococcales bacterium
CCAGATCGCCGGCTACGCGGCCCGGACCGTACAAGGGGTTCACCGCCTCGGTAAGGCCAACCTGATCGATCGGCTAAAGGGCGGCAAAGCCCTTGACGCTGGGATGAAGTCAGAGGTCGGAGACACAGAGGTAGCCTTCGATATCGACCTCGTGGTCTCTTACGGCCACCCGGTCCAGGAGGTCGCAGGGAACCTGCGCAAGGCCATCACGGACCAGGTGCAGACGATGCTGGCCCGCGAGGTCGTGGAGTGCAACATCAACGTCGTGGGTGTGCACTTCGACGAGGAGGAGAAGGCGCCCACACCGGAGCCCACACCGAGGGTGAAGTGAACCTGATCTCCCGGACCGCGGCGGCCCTCTTCGGCCTCCTCTGTCTCGCCGGCGCCCTGGTGACCATCGGTCTGGTGACCGGGGGCCTGGCGCCGGAGCGGCTCGGGTTCCTCGAGGAGCTCCTCGGCTGGCTACACGGCCTCCCCACCGCAGGGACCCAGGCGGTGCTCTGGGTGGTAGCGATCGCCAGCCTGACGCTGCTCATCGGTCTGGCGCTGGTGGTGCTCCAGTTCGTGGGGCGCGGCGAAGGCCCCCTCTATCTCCTCAAGGAGGACGATCGGGGTACCTTCCGGATCCGAAAGAATGCGATCGCGGCGATCGCCCGACACGTCGGCGGCGAGATCAAAGGCATCGAGGAGGTGACCTGCGCGGTCACCCAGACCGAGGCCGGGAATCTCCTGCTCGCCTGTCGAGTTCTCCTCCGTCCCGTCGAAGACCTCGTGGCCTCAGGCCAGCGGTTCCAGGAGGCGGTGAAGGGCGCGGTGGAGGAGAAGACCGGCCTGGCCGTGGCGAGCGTGGACCTGGAGACCGGTTACGTCCGTCGGCGTGTGTCCAGCGAGACCCGCCGCGTGGTCAACTGAGGGGGCGCGGATGTTCCGTCTGTACAGGAGCCGGGATGACGCAGTGATCTTCGGGATCTGCGGAGGCATCGGCGAGTCCCTGGGCGTGGACACCAACCTCGTGCGGGTGGCCTTCGCGGTCCTCGCGCTGGCCAGCGGCGTGGGGGTGGCGATCTACGTCCTCCTGGCGCTCCTGGTCCCCACGGAGGATGCGGCCGGCGCGTCCCCGCGGGAGGTGCTCCAGGGCAAC
>CAZNWW010000325.1:0-5307 GCA_964576155.1 uncultured Myxococcales bacterium
GAGCAGATCGATCGATGGGGGGGCTTCACTTATCATGGATATCTCGTGCCGGAGGGAGAACTCGATGAGCTCCTGGATCTGCTCCGCACGTCGGGTGTGGATGCCGACGTGCTGACCGAGGTCGAGGCGAGCCACCCGGACCGCCGGCCAGAGCCTCGGGAATGACCATGCGCCTGCCGATGATCAAGAAGGGTCGATGGACGCGTAGCGAATCCGGGCGTCGGAAGGGGACCCGGCTGAGCCGTGTTCTCCTGGGCGCCCTCGTGGTTCTGATCATCGTTCTCGTCACTGCGGTCCTCCTCGAGTTGCTCCTGTTTCTCACGGATCTCGACCTCCACGTCATGGAGAAGTACGTATACCGAAACGAGGGAAACGAGTGCTACCAGGAGGCCCCTCGGCTCTATCGGCTCAGCGAGGATCCGGAGCGCATCTACGAGCTCGTCCCCGGTGCAGAGGCTGGCTGTAAGGGGTGCACCCATCCCTTGGAGCAGAAGTATGATCTGGCGGAGGTCTCGATCAACCAGCTGGGATTTCGGGGACGTGGATTTTTCGCGGACAAACCCCCGGGGGTCTTCCGTGTGTTCATCCTGGGAGGTTCCAACACCTTCGGTATGTCCGTGGGCGACGGCGACACCTATCCCGCCCGGATCCAGGCTCGATTGGAGCGACTCGGCCACGGTAACGTCGAGATCTGGAACGCCGGGATCAACGCCTACGTGATCTCACAAAAGATCGCGTACCTGAGGGAGATCGCCGAGCTGTACCAGCCGGACCTCGTGCTGATCCAGGACCACAACATTGGGTGGCGTCCGCATCTAAGGGGCGCCGATACAATCGTCGAGGCGCTCTATTCGAACCCGGCCCTGATCGTCGAGTCACTCCCTGCTGCGTGGGGTGAACCTCACGAGAGACACCCTCGGCACGAGTGGCTGGTGCAAAACTGGCGCACCTATCGCGCCGGCTACGCGTTGTACATGTACGCGCTGCTGCGATCCTTCTGCGGCGACGATGAAGGGGAGCCCTTCGGCTGCCTCACCGAGGCGTGGAGGGCGCGGTTCAGGGCGATCTCCGAGCGTCACAGCGTCGCGGCCTTCGATGGGTTCATGACGGACACAGACCTGCCCGTTATCCTGCTGGACACCACCGACAACCGGCATTGCCCGGGGCGTGACCCCAACTATCGGCTTGGGGAGTTTCCGACCCTGCGGGTATACTCGTTCTGTGATGAGTCCAAACCCGATGAGTATTATCACATCCACCCACCCAGCTACGTGTACGAGTGGTACGCCGAGCGGCTGGTGGACGATGTCATTCTCCCAGCGCTGCGGTTCTGACCACGGCAACGGAGGTGTAGATTGAGCGCTACGCGAACTTTATTGGAGGCCAGTTGTTTGGGAGTGAGTTTCCTCAGGCTCTTCGCTCTTGCCACCATCTGGGTGCAGGTTTGTGGTGGCTGCGCCGAGGAGAGCTGCGCTGTCTGCGTGGAGGAGAAATGCTCGGACCTGGTGGCGCAATGCAACCAGGGGTCTGATTGCGCGTGCATGGTGGACTGTCTGGGTGAGGGTGGTATCCCTGGCATCGTCGGGTGCCTCGATACCTGCGGACTCACCGAACGCCCCGCCGCGTTTCTGCCGGTGGAGGCGTGCGTCGCCACTGCGTGCCCGGACACCGGCGACGAATGCTCGACGCCCGCGGACTACGAGCCTCCGGAGCCGGTGACTTGTGAGGAGGCCCCGGTGGAGGAGATCGGTGGAGGGGCTCTCGCTGACTGCGGCTTCGACCCTGCGTTGGCCTACCGCGCCGAGGGTGCTATGCTTCAGCTGGAGAGCGAGGACGGCGAGGTCTGTGTACGCGTCGAGCGGCGGGACGAGGGAAAGGGCACCCTCGCCAACACACGATGGACCGTCCTGGGCGTCCAGGTCGGGCCCTACGGTGCGGTGGCCGAGGTCGATGATCCCGGGCCGATGTGCTACTACTCCAGCCACCACAACTTCAAGGACTGGGTGCACGTGTGGACCGGCGAGAGGCGGCACGGGCTGAAGATCGCAGAGGAAGGGCACGGCGGCGAGAGAAGCTACGAGCTGTACACCTTCGAGGAGGGGCCCCTGGTGGAGGGTGTCTGCGCGCCACAGGCGGACGGTACAGCTCAGATCGGATGTCCCATCGCGCTCTTGCCGTTCGATCCATGAGCGCAACGCGCGTCACGCTCCTCGCAGTGGTCATGGCGTGCAGTCCGGCCTGTCGGGGTGGCGTCGAGTCGCAGCCCGAGGATGCCTGCGCCGAGGCCGAAGCGCGGCTGGGCCATCGGGTCTGTGTCCATCAAATCCCCGATCTGGAGACCTGGGTCGGGATGGCGTTCCCCTCCGCAGCGGTGGACCAGGCGCGTACGACGACCTATATGGTCCCGGTGGACAGCAGCGCCAGGCTCCCCACGGTCTTCGTCGACGCATCTGCGTTCGAGGCCCCCGAGCAGTCGCTGCACTTCAAGTTCCTGACCGGGTCCTTCCCTGAATTCGAGTTGCTTCAGTACGAGGAGTACCTGGAGCTGGTGGTCGATCCGCTGCACCGGGAGTGGTTCGCAGGGAGCGTCACGGAGTTCATCACCCCCGGCCAGGGACCGCTGCTCGGGTTCACGGTCTGGGATCTGGGGACCGATCCCGCCGCCACAATCACCTGCGCGCAGTTCGGCGATGTATTCGATGTCATGTCCACGCGGCTCCCCTTCGGCGCGGTCGTTGTGGTTCCGGCAAACGACCTGCAACGCCAGACCTTGGAGGGATGCGGGTTGCCTCTCCACGATCCCTCTACAGCCTTGGATTACGAGGTGTACACAGCGGCCCGGGGCTGCGGCGTCCTGCGGCGCTACACCCTGGCAGAACTGGTCGAGGCCGAGGCGGTGGCTGGATTCGGCTGGCAGGAAGTTCTCGTGCTGAAGGAGGCGCCCATGGACGTGGAGACCGTCGTCTCGGGCATCGTCACAGGTACCCGCCAGGCCGAGCTCTCCCATCTCAACGTACGCAGCGCGTCTCGAGGTACGCCCAACTGCTACGTGAAGGATGCCTATGAGCTCCTCGCCGAGTGGGAGGGTGAGCTCGTCGCCCTGGAGTGTACGGCCAGCGAGGCCACCATCGTCTCCATCACGCCTGAGGAGGCGCAGGCCTGTTGGGAGGATCTGCAACCGGATCCCGTGGAGGTGATTCCCGCCGACCTGGATTGGACCGAACTGACCCCCCTGCTGGACCTGCCTACGGATACCCCCGAGGAGCGCCTCGCAGGCGTAGGACGTTACGGCTCAAAGGGGACCAACCTGGCGACCCTGTATCAGCGCATCGATCCGGTGTTGCAACTCCAGGGGTTCCTGATCCCGGTCCACTACTACGACTCCTTCGTACGTGGGAACGGATGGTCCGTGGATCTGGGCGCCGGGACCGAGGAGGCGACTTCGACGAAACCATCCACGCCTGGCTCGATGATCCGTCATTCCTCAGCGACGGGGCCATGCGCAGGGAGAGACTCGATGCGCTTCAGGTCGCCATGGAAGAGGCGAGCTGTGATCCTGTGATCGTCGCGGCCATCGCCGATCAAATCTTGGCGATCTTCGGCGCCGACGATGAGATGGTGCGGTTCCGCAGCTCCTCCAACGCGGAGGACGCCCTCTCGTTCAACGGCGCCGGCCTATATGAGTCCACCAGTGTCTGCCTGGCCGACGATCTGGCCGGCGACGCCGACGGCCCGAGCCATTGCGATCTCGACAAGGGGAAGGAGCGCACCGTCTGTCGCGGCTTGAAGCGCGTCTGGGCCTCCCTGTGGGGCATGAAGGCGGTCGAGGAGCGCTCGTGGTACGGGATCGACCACCGGGATGTAGCTATGGGGATCCTGGTCAACACCCGGACCAAGGGCGAGCTCGCCAACATCGTCGCGTTCACCGGGAATCCCCTGCTCCAGGGCGACGAGCGCTACCTGGTCAATGCGCAGCTCGGCGAGCTGGATGTCGTAGCGGCGCTGCCGTGGGTCTGGCCCGAGTTGGACCTGCTCACCGTGAAGGCCGGCGCAGTCGTGGAGATCGAGCGGGTCAAGGGCTCCACCGAGCTGCCCGAGGGGCAGTGGGCTCTGGACGCGTCTCGCCTCGAGGTGCTGGGCGCCAGTCTGGCGACTATCGCCGCCCTCTACCCCGTGGACGAAGCCCCGCCTGCCGAGAGCCGCATCCTCCTCGACACCGAGTGGAAGCTCCGCGCAGATGGGCAGTTCGCCATCAAGCAGATCCGGCCCTTCCTGGACTGAGTGGGAGTTGGTCAGCGGGTAGTTTATTACGGTAGATGGCGTGGATCTCTTCGAGCGCCTCATCGACGTTCCCGGTGGTCCAATGCGTGGTGCTCATCGGGGGAAGTACATCGACGGACACATGCTCGGAGCGCAGGGTGAGGGAGTCGCTCCGCCACACCCGATGCGCGCCCCGTATAATGATCGGCACCACCGGCAGATCGGTCTGCAAGGCGAGGTGTATGATTCCCTTCTTGAAAGGCTGGAGGCGCCCGTCGCGGGCCCGCGTCCCCTCCGGGGCCATGGCGATGGAGAGCCCATGGACGCGCACCAACTCGCCCAGCGCCTTCAGCGAAGCGATCGCAACGCCGTGGCGTCCCCGGTCCAGTCGCAGGTGGCCCGTGAGCAGGTACATCTGGCCGAAGAAGGGGTAGCGGACGATCTCCTTCTTCGCTATCCCGACCGCGTTGCCCGGCATGATGCGCAACATGATGAACAGGTCGACGATGGAGGTGTGATTGACGATGTAGATCGCCGGTCGACGTCCGTCGAGGTGCTCCTGGCCGGAGATGGTCAGGCGACATCCCGTGATCCGTGCACAGGAGTAACCGACGATACGTTCGAAGACGATGCAGGAACGGATACGCGCCTTGCGGCTGGGCAGGAGCGCCAGGAGGATCAAGGCCTGGAGCATTGCAGTGAGCGCGACGATGGTGAGCCCGACGGTCAACCTGATTGCGGTGGACAAGCGGGCCATGAGCCCTCCAGTGGAAAAATCAGAGGAGAACGCGGATCCCCGCGATCAGACCGAACTGACGGGGATCCATCCCCATCCCGGACTCCTGCCAGACAGGGAACTGAGCGAGGGCTTCGACGATGACCCAGCGGGTGATGAACAGGAGCCCCGGGGAGACGTAGAGGAACCGCTCGGCCATTCCACCTGTGAGTCTTCCGTCTCGACCGGCGCGCCATTGGTGACGAAAAGACAACTCCAGGACTGGGGAGAAAGCGAAGGCCGGGTGGTTCGGGATCGGGAAGGGGTGGGAG
>CAZNWW010000326.1:0-5300 GCA_964576155.1 uncultured Myxococcales bacterium
TTCTTGCTCAGCCGTCTGTTTGTTGCCCGGAAGCAACCGCACCGAAGTTCAAGCTTGGTACGGCGCGCCCTCTTCCCCCCTTGTTGGGGGATGAGGAGGGCACCAGCAACGCTGGTAGAACGCTCCGGTGGAGCGTTCGGCCCGACGCAAGGCGAGGAGCTGTGGACGAGTGCCTGGAGGCGAGCGCAGCGAGCCAGAGGGCGATGGGGGGAGGACCCCGTGCAGAGATCAAAGCCGATCCTCCCTCTTCTCTCCCTCCCCCGTCTTCGATAACATCTCCACCAACCACGGAGGTCCCCATGCGCACCCCACTCCTCACTCTCGCCCTCTCCCTCCTCCTCACCTCCTGCTCCTCCGGCAGCTCCACCCCGGCGCCGGACACAACCCCGGACATTGCAACCGACGCGTTCACCCCGGCAGACACCGTCCCCGACCTCCCCGCGCCGCAGGACACCCCCACCGCCGAAGACACGCCTCCTCCCCAGGACACGCCTCCTCCCCAGGACACGCCGCCACCCCAGGACACCGAACCTCCACCCCCCATCGTCCCCTTCTCCGACGGCCCCTACGGTCCCGGATACCGGGATATTGCGGGTCCCTTCGTCCTGCCCACCCTCCACGGGGACTGGGACTTCGAGGCGGAGTGGACCGGGGAGGATATCTACCTCTTCGTCTTCCATCACGGGGACTACGACTACTCGAACCAGCTCTGGTCCTCCTCCGTGGCGGACCTCCTGGACAAGTCCCCGCAGAACGTCCACTACTTCTTCTGCTCCTACCAGGAGGACGCGGCCGCGGACGTGCAGGCCGTGAGCGTCGGCATGGGCCAGGCCCTCGACCAGCTCGTCCCCGAGAAGCAGGCCTGGTGGGTGGAGCGGGTCCACTTCGTGAGCGAGCCGGCGTTTCAGATCCCCGGCGCGTTCGGGGAGTCGGTGCAGGCCCACTCGGCCTTCGCCTTTGCGATCGATCGATTCCAGACCTGGCGCGCTGTCGGGCTTTTGCTCTTCCCCGGCTCGGATCAGGCCACCGCGGAGCTGACCTACCTGACCCACGAAGCGCGCTGGTTCAACTTCGAATGGAGCCGGCAGCTGGACCTCGATGCGGAGGAAGACGTCACCATCGTCCAGGTTTTCGGCGGCGAGAATGTCAAGACTCAGATCGTGGAGGTGGAGTTCCCCGACGCAGCCGCCATGGCCGGGTTCGACACCATGAAGATCGACCTCACCGCCGACTGCCCCGGCCACGACGAGCAGAACTGCGGGGAGTGGGACTACATCTCGTGGTTCCACCTCTGCGCGGACCCTGAGGAGCCGGAGAAATGCGACGTGGAGGTGGCCCGCTGGATCACCTCCTACGGCCGCGAAGGACGGTGGGTGACGGACATCTCCCAGATGCTGGCCCACTTCCAGGACGGGGGCACGGTCCGGCTCAAGTACAACGCCGGCAACGCGTATGACACCACCCTGAATCTGCGCCTCTCCAACCGCAGCAAGGGCGGCCACCCGGACGAGGCGGTGTTCCTCTGGCCGGGGAAGGGCCACTTCGACGAGAACTATAACGTGGACAGGCCTCCCATCATCCTGGACGTTCCCGATGACGTCGTGAAGGTGGAGCTCTACGCGCTGATCACAGGCCACGGCTTCGGCGTGGACACGAAGAACTGCGCTGAGTTCTGCAACCACACCCATCACTTCACGATCAACGGCACAGAGTTCGTCAAGGCCCATCCCGAGGCGGACGACATGTGGGGTTGCATGAAGCAGATCGAGGTCGGGACTGTGCCCAACCAATACGGCACCTGGCCCTTCGGCCGGGGCGGCTGGTGCCCGGGGCTGGACGTGACGCCCTTCGTGGTGGACGTCACCGACGCGATCGTGGAGGGAGAGAACGAGCTTACCTACCTGGGGCTCCTGGACGGTGAGCCCTTCCTACCCATCCCAGCGAGCAACGGTGGCTTCAAGGGCGGGATCCAGATGTCTTCCTGGTTGATCTATTGGCGGTGAGAGGTCCTTTACTCTCTCGTCGCGTTTGGATAAACTCCAAGCCAAGGTTGATCGATAGTGACTTGCGCAGGCGTAGGCACGCTGCGCACAGGAGGTGCCAATGTTGCGGCATCCTGGACTCTTGTGGAAGAAGCTCCGACACCTCATGGTCGTCGGGGTTCTCGTGGTTCTCCTCTTCGTCCTCGAGTCGATTATCGGCTGCGACAACGACGAGGAGCCCCAGGTCTACTACGGGCCGCCCCCGGCCGACGACAGCGGGGAGGGCAACGACAGCCTCGACCTGGACGCTGTGGTCTACTACGGGCCCCAGCCCTTCGACACCGTGGATGTCGTTGGGGACACGCCGCAGGTCCTCTATGGTCCGCCGCCCGTGGACATCATCGATGACATGCAGGTGCTTTACGGCCCGCAGCCAGTCGACACGGTCCAGGACGTCCCCGACCCCGAGGACGTGCCCATGGTGTACTACGGCCCGCAGCCCGTGGATACGGTGGACGCGGATCTCCAGGACATCATGTTGGACGTGCCCCAGACCTGGTACGGTCCGCCGCCGCCGGGCTTCGATACGGTGGACCCGGTGGACACCGTCCCCGACAAGGACCTGGCCGACGACGTGAAGGATGATCTGAACCAGACCCTCTACGGTCCCCAGCCCTTCTACGGCCCCCAGCCCGGCGACTAGCCCTGGAGCACACTTGGCCCTCAGACGCAGGATCCGTCATTACCTCCTCTGGAAACGGCACCGTCTTCGCCAGGAAGAGTTGCGCCGCACCCACCCCCTCCGTTACCTCTTCCTGGAGGTGACCCGCCGCTGCAACCTCGCGTGCGCCTACTGCGGCTCCGAGTGCACCGGGCGGGAGCTCGAGGGAGAACTCCCCATCTCCGAGTGGATCGAGGTCATGCGGCAGATCGCCGCGGACTTCCCTCCCCGGGAGGTGATGATCGCGGTCACCGGAGGTGAGCCCCTGCTCAAGGAGGGGATCCTCGATCTCTACTGTGAGCTCACCCGGCTGGGGTTCCGCTTCGGCATGGTCACGAACGGGCAGCTCCTCGACGAGGAGATGGCCCGGGGTCTCGTCGCCAGCGGCATCGGGTCCATATCTGTGAGCATGGACGCGCCCCACGAGCAGAACGACGAGCTCCGCGGCAAGGGCGTCTCTGCGGGGGTGGAGCGGGCCATCAAGAATCTCCAGGACGCGGGATTCGGCGGCAAGCTCGAGATCATCTCCACGGTCTGCAGACCGGTGATCGAGAACCTCGAGGCCATGCGGCGGGTGGTTGCGGACATGAAGGTCCCCCTCTGGCGGGCCGCGCCCGTCATGCCCATCGGCCGCGCCGCGGACCGGCCGGAGCTGGTTCCGGACGAGCTGGACGTGCGGGCGATGCTCGAGTGGATCATGGAGGCCCGGAAGGACGGCATGATCCCGAAGCCGGAGTTCAGCGAGGAGGGCTTCCTCGGGTACCGCTTCGAGGGCCTGGTGCGTCCCTACCTGGCGCAATGCCGAGCGGGAATCACCGTGGCCGGGATCCGCTATGACGGCCGGATCGCTGCCTGTCCGGAGCTCTCCGACGCGTTCGACCAGGGGCATATCCGCAAAGACCGGTTCAAGGACATCTGGGCGACGCAGTATAACGAGATGCGCGACCGGCGTTGGGCCCGCAAGGGCATCTGCAAGGACTGCGAGCATTGGGATGTCTGCCAGGGAGGGGCGCTGCACCTCTACGCGGACACCGAGACCCCGATCCTTCGGTGCTTCTACAAGATGTGCAAAGAGACCGACGGCAAGCAGGTTCCCTGCATCGGCTGCGCCCCGCAAGGAAATTTCTACCGCTGACCACGCCTGGGCCTCGGGGTTCGTTGTCGGTGACGGGCCGAGGACGCCCCGGTCGGGCCTCCTGCCGCCCTCCTCGCTCGACGGACGGATGTCCGCCTCCCTCGTCGGAACGCTACGCTCGGCAGGAGCCACCGACCGGAACGCCCCCGGCTCCGCCTCCGACTGCCTCACCCCTCAACCCAGGCATGTGAACCCGAAAAGGTGTGAGGGTGAGATGATTTCGAGAGAGCGACTTAGAACGATTGTCGAAGAGGTTGACACTCCGGCTGGTCGTAGGTTCGATCTGCTTATCCAGAGTTTGATTGTCGTCTCGTTGGTATCGTTCTCTGTGGAGACGCTTCCCGGTCTTTCTGGAGGCACTACTGAAGCTCTGGAGTGGGTGGAAAAAGTCACGGTCGCAATATTTGCAGTCGAGTACCTTCTTCGATTGCTTCTGGCGGAGAAAAAAATAGGATTTGCTGTCAGTTTCTACGGGCTGATCGACTTAGCCGCAATTCTGCCTTTCTTTGTTTTTTCAGGGGTAGATCTTCGTTCTATCAGGGTGTTTCGACTGCTTCGGCTTTTCCGGGCTTTCAAGCTGCTTAGGTACAGCAAGGCAATTCAGCGATTCCATCTTGCGTTTCGTCTTGTCAGGGAAGAGTTGGTTCTCTTTTTCTGCGTGACCATGATGCTCCTGTTCTTTTCGTCTGTCGGGATCTACTATTTCGAGAATCCAGAACAGCCAGAAGCGTTTGCGTCTGTGTTCCATGGGCTTTGGTGGTCAGTAGCGACTCTAACAACGGTTGGATATGGCGATATCTACCCGGTGACACTCGGTGGGAAGATCTTCACGTTCTTCATTCTCATGATTGGGCTAGGTAACTGTCGCTGTTCCCAGTGGGATGTTTGCTACGGCCCTGTCTGAGGCTAGGAGTTTGGAGTCTGAAGACCGGAAAATCGTGGAAGAATGATCCCAGGGCCAATACAACCCTTTTCTTTCCCCCGTTTTTTTTCTTCGCTATCGAGCCATGGTCTGCCTCGCTTCGGCCCTTTTCTATCCATATAGAATCCCGCTGCTAACTGCCTCAACCAAGTGTAGCGACGGACATCAATGTTGAGATCCCAAGACACAGCAACCAACGCAACTGCGTCTCTGTACTCTTCCCCCTGGCATGGGGGATGAGGAGGGCATCGGCGAAGCCGATAGAACGCTCCGGTGGAGCGTTCGGCCTGACGCAAGGGGAGCGAAGCGAGTATGCCCCCACAGGGGGCGAAGGGGGGGTGCGCGCCAGCAACCAATATAGGTCCGAGTCTTCCCCGCGTCCCCTCCTGCCTTTGACCTCCTTTCTGGAACCGCGAGGTGACGGAGAGAATGGACGCGGCTGTGGAGAGGATCCGAGCGGAGCTTAGGAGGGGAGATTTAGGAGTCCGGGATTTGAAACGCACTGGACTTCTATTGGTTGCTGGTGCGGACTCCCCCATC
>CAZNWW010000327.1:0-5275 GCA_964576155.1 uncultured Myxococcales bacterium
GTCAAGGCAGAGGTCACCGCCTACGAGGACTTCGTCGATGCAGGCTCCGAGACACGCGCCAGGGATCGGGGTGTGGCCCGGGCCGAGGGCCGCGGCTACGAGGTCCGTGACGGCGACCTGATCCGGTTTCATTTCAGGGCCTGAGGCAACCGAGTCCTTTTTTCTTGCAAAGGGTCCATCCCTGCGCGAACATTTTGCTTTGTAGGCGAAGCTAGGGTGCGCTTTGCCACGGGTCGGAAACTCTTTGGAAGGAGAATTCAAGATGAAGAAAATCGCTCTGATCCTGGCGGTTATGTTCGCGTTCGGCGTCGCTGGCTGCGGCGAGAAGAAGGACGCCGACAAGAAGGATGAGGCCAAGAAGGAGGAGAAGAAGGAGGAGAAGAAGTAACCTCCCTTCTCCAACTTCTTTATGAACGAAAAGGCCCCGGTTCACGCCGGGGTCTTTTTGTTAAATCTGAACATATTCCCAGGGCTTGACGTCCTCCGTCGGCCTGGGGCATTCTGGCTACCGTGCTGAGCCCTGGAGGTGCGATGAGAGCGCAACCGTTCCTGGCCGTCCTGTGCCTGGTGTCCTTCACCGGCTGCATCGACTCCGAGTTGGTCGCAAATCAGATGGTCAAGACCGGGACCTTGCGGGACATGAACAAGGCGTTCTTCATGGAGGACTCTCCCGCACACGCAAACGCGGCCGCGCCCGGGCTCTTGATGTTGATGGACGGGTTCATTGTGGCCAGCCCTAAAAACGCGGACCTGCTGATCCAGGGTGCGACCCTCAACTGCGGCTACGCCATGGCGTTCCTGGACTACTCGGACCTGGTCTGGGCTGCGTCGATCTACAAGAAGGGGCGTAACTACGCCCTGCGAGCTATACGGGAGGAGCTGCCCGCCCTCGCTGACGCGATCGCCTCAAACGGTCTGGAAGCGATTCGGGCGGAGGTGGCCGGGGTCGACGAGGAACACCTCCCGCTGATCTATTGGCTCGGCATGTGCTGGGGCGGCCGGATCAACGCGACCAAGCTCTCCGAGGATGTCGTGGATCTGCCCATCGTCGAGGCCGTGATGGTGCGGGCCCTCGAGATCGACGAGACCTACTTTTTCGCAGGCGGCCACCTGCTCTTTGGCATGATGTTCGCGGGCCGCACCGACAAGGTCGGCGGGGACCCGCCTCGGGGGAAGATCCACTACGAGCGGGCAATAGAGCTGACCGAGGGTCGATTCCTACTGGCCAAAGTCCACTACGCAATGAACTATGCGATGAACGTGCAAGACCACGCCATGTACATTCGGCTCCTCGATGAGGTCCTGGACTCGGACCCGGACGAGATCGACGACGACGAAAATCGCCTCACGAACCAGGTCTCTCGGGACCTGGCGCAGCAGCTCATGACGGAGCTGCCCATCCGCTTCCCGGACTACAAGCCCGGCGTGGACGATGACGATGACGAAGAAGAACCATTGGAAGATCTGGATCTCGATTGACCCGGAGGCAGAGAAGATGAAGCGACTGATGACCCTGGGAGTGCTGCTGGCCCTGACCATATCGATGAACGCGGCCGCGGCGGAGTACGAGATCAAGTTCGCGACCCTCGCACCCGACGGATCCCTGTGGATGAAGGAGCTGCAGAAGTTCGACTCCCGCGTCCAGCAGGCGACCAACGGCGAGGTGCGGTTCAAGTTCTATTTCGGCGGCATAGCAGGCGACGACATGCAGGTCGTCGAGAAGCTCAAGAGCGGGCAGCTCCACGCCGCGGCCCTCACCGGAGTGGGCCTGGGCTCCATCTTTCCGGCCTTCCGGATCATGGAGATCCCGTTCACTTACAAGACCTACAAGGAGTTCGACTACGTCCTCCGCAAGCTCTCCAGGTACTTCAAGGGCAAGTTCGTCGACAAGGGCTTCCACGTCCTTGGTTGGGGTGACGCGGGCTTCGTGTACCTCCTCTCGAAGAAGAAGCTCTCCTCCGTCGATGACATCCGCAACGCCAAGCCCTGGGCCTGGGACGTGGACGAGGTCGCGGTGGCAGTGTTCAAGGCCTTCGACATCAACCCGACCCTCCTCTCCCTGGAGAGCGTCACCACGAATCTTGACTCTGGTACCATCGACACGGTCTATATGGCCCCGGCAGCCGCGATCGCCTTCTCCTGGCACAAGCAGGTGAAGTACGTTATCGACTTCCCCCTCACCAACGCGTCCGGCGCGGTGGTGATCACCGATGCCTTCTGGAAGACCCTTCCCGACAACCACAAGGAAACCATCAAGCTCGCGGCCAAGGAGTCCATGAAGTCCTTCCGCAAGAAGACCCGCCGTGAGAACACCAAGGCCCTCGCTACCCTGAAGGCCAAGGGCATCGAGTTCATCAAGCCCGCTGCTAGGGACATCGAGGCGTTCCAGACCGTCGGCGCCAAGGCCGCAGACAACCTGGTGGGCAAGCTCTACTCGGCGAAGCTCCTCGCGAAAGTCCGTTCGCTTCTGGCGAAGTATCGCGCCAAGGCCAAGTAGCCCCAGACACAGGTTCCATTTGTGAAGAAACGACGCTGGTACGACGCTGCGGACTCATGGATCGGTCGCACCGAGGAGTACACGCTCTTCGGCCTGGTGGCCCTGATCCTGGTCCTTACGTTCCTCCAGGTGATCCTGCGCAAGCTGCCGGGCAATCTCTCGATCAAATGGGTCACCATGTTTGCGCGCACCAGCGTGCTCTGGGTGGGTCTGATCGGGTCCGCCATAGCGGTGGCCCGAAAGAAGCACATCTCCGTGGACGTGCTCTCAAAGTTCCTCGGCGCTCGCGGTCTGGTCCTCATGAACGTGCTCAACTACGCGGTGGGGCTTCTGATCCTGCTGGTCCTCTACCACGGCTCCCTGGTCTACACCCTCACGAAGAGCTGGGACGTGGTCCTCCCGAACACCTGGATTCCGGAGCGGGTCTTCACGGACGTTGTCCCGTTCCTGTTCCTGCTGATGGTCTGGCACCAATGGGTACACTGGCGGCGGGACATCGCGCCGGACAAGGCCTGGGGTCGCTGGCTTGCCTACGGCGTCGGGGTCGTTGTAGCGTTCACCGTGTTCCTGACTTTCCTCGCCGACACGGCGTTCTTCGAGCCCGGCGCCTCCCTCCAGGCCCTCGAGGCCTTCGCCAGAAAGACAGTCAGCAACTCACCGATGCTCTTCTCCGGAGTCTTCGTGCTCATGGCGGTCCTGGGCGCACCTCTGTACATCGTCATCTCCGGGATAGCGCTCGTCGGCTACTTCGGGGTTGCTGACATCTCCGTCGACAACTTCATCATCAACGGCTACGGCGGGTTCAGGAAGAGCGCTATCTTCATAGCGATTCCCTTGTTCACCCTCGCGGGGTACCTGATGGCCGAGGGCGGCACGCCCAACCGCCTGGTGGGGCTCTTCCGCAGGATGGTCGGGTGGCTCCCCGGCGGCGTGGCCATCGTTGCGGTGATCGCCTGCGCGTTCTTCACTGCATTCACCGGGGCCTCCAGCGTGACCATCATCGCGCTCGGCGGCCTCCTCTTTCCGATCCTCATCAAGGAAGGTTATCCGGAGAAGTTCTCCCTGGGTCTGATCACCACGGGCGGTAGCCGCGGGTTGATCTTCCCACCCGCGACCCCGGTCTTCCTGCTGGCCATGATCATGGGCCTCAACGGGAAGGACCTGCCCAACTCCGGCACCTTCGGCCAGGCCAACGTCCCCGCGGACGAGGCCGCTGAGGTCTGCCTCGTGGAGCGCGCCGCTGAGCAGGTAGAGTTCATGGCGGAGACGGACGAGCGCCGGGAGGAGGAGCTGGCCTTCCAGCGGGCCCTCGAGGCAGCTCGCAACAAGAGCGCAGGTAAACCGGAGTCCAAGGGCCCGGTGGACGAGTTCGAGCTGGGCGACGATGAAGGGGAGTTCGAGGACGATGATGACTTTGATGACGACGAGATCGCAGCCGACGACGGCCCTGTAGACGAGTTCGAGTTGGGCGAAGACGACGGGGAGTTCGAGGACGACGGCGAAGAGGACGCCGTAGCGATCGTCGAAGCGGACGGCCCGCCCATGGACGGTGACGAGGACGAATCCGTTGCCGCAGTGGCCGCTGCCGGTGACGACGAACTCGATCCCGAGGAAAAATTCCTCCTGGAGATGCCCGGCCCGACGATGATCTTCACCGCGGGCTTCGTCCCCGGTATCCTGATGCTCCTGGCGATCATGGTGTTCTCCATCATCGTCGGCGTCCGCCGCAAGGTCCCTCGGACCCCCTTCAGCGGCAAGGGGCTCCTCGAGGGCATGTGGCAGGCGCGGGGCGAGATCCCGATCCCCTTCATCATCGGCTTCGGCATCTTCGGCGGGTTCATCGACCCTGTCGAGGCAGCGCCGGTGACCGCGATGTACGTACTGTTCATGCAGGCCGTCATCTACCGGGACGTGAACTTCCGGACCATGGTCCGCGCGTTCGTGGACTCGATGGTCCTCGTGGGCGGCATCCTGATTATTTTGATTGCGGCCCAGGGACTCCTGAACTATCTGGTGGACGCGAAAGTCCCGGACGCGATCCTGGCCTTCATGGAGAATATGATCCCGGAGCGCCTGGAGATCTTCGGCCTGTTCACCGTGTCCCGGCAGGTGATCTTCCTGCTGATGCTCAACGTGTTCCTGCTCATCGTCGGCTGCATGATGGACATCTTCTCAGCGATCCTCATCGTGATGCCGCTGATCCTGCCCCTGGGTTACCGCTTCGGCATCTACCCTATGCACCTGGCGGTGATCTTCCTGACGAACCTGGAGATCGGCTACTCCACGCCCCCCGTCGGGCTCAACCTCTTCGTGGCATCTCTACGCTTCGAGAAGCCGGTGGTGAAGCTCTACGCAGCCTCTCTGGCCTACCTGGCGATCATGCTCGTAGGCCTGGTCCTGATCACCTACTGGCCGGATCTGAGTCTGTGGATCCCCAGGCTCATCGGGACATGAGGAGGGCGCGATGAACGAAGGACTCAAGCGAAAGGCGCGCCTGGTCTTCCTGGTGATCCTCGCGGTCTTTGGCATCTGGCGGCTCGGCGTGGGGATCCTCTCCCAGCTCGACGACAAGCTCCTGTGGTTCGACGACGAGGCCATCCTCGGTACGGCCAAGGAGGCCCTGAGAGAGCCCATGGGCACGATGTACGATCACTGTATTGCGGTCCAGGGCCATGAGCACCTGGTCCTCGATCCCCGTAGCACCGACGACCTCGGAATCCTCTGCAACCGCCTCCACGACGCGCGCGGCGGCGACTCCCACCAGCTCCTCTTCTACAT
>CAZNWW010000328.1:0-5272 GCA_964576155.1 uncultured Myxococcales bacterium
GACAGGACGATGGCAGCACGCATGAAGACCTCCGGCTCTCAGTCCCCGAGCCACTCCACCGCCAGCCGCCTCAGTGGCTCGAAATCGGTGGCGCCGCAGTCCTGCTCCATCCACTCCGGCGCGGGATTCAACAGATGGTATCGCCGCTTCGCTTCGGCTTCGGCGGCGGCGTCGCCCTGGAGGCGGGCGGCGAGGCCCAGGGCAAGCCAGGCTTCTGGATCCATGGGCTCGAAGAGCGTCGCTGCATCGGCGAGGCGGCGCGCCCGGTCGGGGGTCTTGAGTGCGAGGACCGATGCCCATGCCTCCGGTCGGGGCGGCTGCCCCGGGAACATCCACCAGTCCGGTGCTGCGACCAGTGCCTTGCAGGACTCGCCCAGGAGCACCGCCTCGTCATACCGCCCGAGCGCACCCAGGATACGGATCCTCCAGGCTCGCTGGCGCAGCCGAGCCGCAGCGTCAGAGCTGTCCTCGCCGAGGGCGCGATCGATCTGCGCCAGCGCAGCGGCAGCGTTCCCCTCCCGGCAGGCTCGCACCGCCGCCGCCTCAGCGGCCAGGGATCGACGGGCGACGCTGAGGCTCCTGAGGACCGACTCCGAGGCAGAAGACCGGTTCATCGTGTCCAGGAGGAGCCCAAGGACCAACCGGGCCGTGGGCGGCCAATGGAGAGCGTCCGACGTGAGCTCCATGGCAGCCCCGACCGCAGCACCGCCACCCCCGCAGCGAGGGTCTCCCAAACTGGCCATCACGGTCCAGAGGGCTCCGATCCAGGCCCCGGAGCTCTTGGCCCGTGCACGGCGGCCGAGACTCGCAGCGTCCTCGCAGCGCCCTTCGAACCAGGCAAGGGCCGCAGCTGACTCCAGGGTCCAGTGCTCGCTCCGCTCGGACTGGAGGGCGTCACGGGCAGCGCCGGCCGCCTCCCGATCACCACGCGACAACGCGGTCCACAGGAGCCCGTCCCAGGCCCAGAGACGTTCGTCGAGGCTCGCACCGCCCTCCAGCACCTGCTCATACTCGGCCACCGCCGCGTCGGACTTTCCGAGCTGCCGCAGGGTGTAGCCCAGGTTGATCCGGGCGCGCCGGTCCCGGGGAACGCGGCCCAGAATCCGGCGCAGCGCGTCGACCTTCTCTTCTGCACGCCCGACGATCCCGAGCTCCACCGCCAGGAAATTCCAGGAGATCGGATCAGTGGGGAAGCGATCGAGCCCCTCCTGGAGAAGTCGGATCGCGGTCTGAGAGTCGCCTCGCTTCGCGTGAACGATCGCGCGGAGGCTGTGTACTCGTCGATGACCCGGGCAGACCTTCGCCACCGCCGCGGCCTCGTCGAGGGCCAGGTCGAGCAGCCCGGAGTTCGCAGCGAAGCGATCCACCAGGTGGAAGAGGAGCTGCGCCTTCAACAGACGGCCGTCGGGTGCCCCCGGGGCCTGCTCCAGAGCCTGTTCCACGAGCCGAAGAGCCTCTTCGAGATCCTCCCGTGTGTAGCGGGGAATCAATGAACGGGCCTGGGAGAGGAGGCGGGCGGCATCCCTGGTGGGGAGTTGTACGGACGGGCCCTCGCAGCCCATGGGCATCAGGCCCCAGATCCGCGTGGTGAGCAGCCGCTGCCAATTATCCAACAGGTGGATGTCGTCCTCGCCTGTGGGGGTGACCTCGATGTCCGGTCCCGACCGTATCGGTGGATCCCAACGCAAATCATAGATGGTCGCGGCGACTCCATCATCGCCGTCCCGTGTGCCGCACCGTCCCGCAACCAGGACCCGCCATCCTCGGACGTTACCCAACTCCAGGAGGTCCGCCTGGGAAACAGGCCCCTCCGAATCCACGAGCCCTCGAACCACCGCAGGGTCGAGGGCCTCGAACTCCGGCCAACGATCCACCACCGCCTGCGCCGCCTGCGCCAACGCGTCGGCCCGCCCCTCAGGGCAGCGCTCGTCCTGTATCCAGATCGCCACTGCTCTCCGGGCATCGGGGGTCATCTCCGAGCTACCCGGATCCGAGGCCTCGACCGCATCCGACCCCGTGCCGCCTGAGCCACCAGGGGGCATCAGCCAAGTAGCCACGCCGACGGCACCGGCAAGAGCCAGGGCAACGAGGAGGCCCCAGAGGGCGGTCTGCGCCCGCCCGCGGGGCTTCACTCCGTCTCGACCATCGGGTGCCTGTCCGGGGAAGGCCTCGGTCTGTTGGAAGGCGTCACCGGGGTGCGCTTGATGCGGCGTGGCAGCGATGGGGGACGAAGGTCCGAGAGCGTCCAGGGTCTCCCCCAGGGCCACGTCCTGGTCCGGTGGCTCCCGAGGGATGCGGAACACCGCCTCCCCCATCTCCTCGAGCCATTCCCGGGCGGCGCGGGACAACTCCTCCCGCGGATCCGGCACCAGCGAGGCCTGGATCACCTGTCCAAGGGCCCCCTGGAGGACCCTGGCGTCGGCGAACCGGTGGTCGGGCTCCCGCTCCAGGCAGCCGCGCACGACCCCGGCCATCGCGCCGCCCCGGTTCAACAAGCCGATGAGCTCGGGCTCCCAGTCTCCTGCCCGAAGGCGAGTCCCCAGCTCCGACAGGGTCCGGGCCGCAACAGGCGGCTTCCCGGTGAGGAGCCATACCAGGGTACAGCCGAGACCCCAGAGATCCGTGCGAGGGCTCACCCGCGTCCCGGAGAACTGCTCCGGCGCCATATACAGCGGCGTGCCGCGAATGTCTGCGCCCCCCGGATCCCCCCGCAGGGCGATGCCGAAGTCCATCAAGAGAACCCGCCCGGTGCTGTCCACCATCACGTTGGACGGCTTCACATCCCGATGGATGATCCTGGCAGCATGCGCCGCGTGGAGCGCCCCACTCACCTCGTAGCCGATGAGAGCAGCCGCCAGCTCGTTGCAAGGCCCGCGGGTCTGCACCAGGCGCTCCAGGTCGAAGCCCTCCACGAGCTCTGTCACGATGAAGACACCAGCCTCGTCCATTCCGAAGTCGAAGACTCCGACGATCCCCGGGTGCCGGAATCCCGCGACGAGCTGCGCCTCCTCTCGAAACGCGCGCCAGCTCTCGCCACCTTCGATGACGCCGCCATCGGGGCTGCGGACCCGCTTCACTGCGACGTAGCGCTCCAACACGGCATCCCAGCCCAGGTGTACGACACCCATCCCACCGCTGCCGAGCAGATCGAGGAGGTGATACCGGTCTTTGATGATGAGGGCCATGGCGCGCTAATGTGACACGAAACGCTGAGGCGGGCAACGACTACCGGTCGTCACCGCCAAGGCAGGTAAAGGCGGCCTCGCAGGTCTCCCCCGCATCGATGCAGGCCAGCGCCGCGTCAAGCACCTCGGGGTCCTGTACATGTATGACGCTGAGGTAGAAGAGGCACTCATCAAGGTCGAAGCCTTCCCCGGGCGGAAGATCCACCTGTTCCTGGCATTCCACCAGCTACTCGCACGCATCCTGCGCCGGTGGGTACACATCGAGGAAGCAGCCGAGCCAGGCGCCACCATCCTCCTCGCAGACCTCGAGGTCTCCGACGCAGTCGGCGGCCGCGCTGAAGTCATCGTGGAAGAGCCCCGATGGGGCTGTCATCAGGAAGCCCGTCACGAACCAACCGCAGATATCCAGCGAGGGAAAGCTCGGGAATCCATCCGAGTCCCCGCAGAGGTCAGTGAGCGCTGTGCACAACTCCGTGGCTCCTTCCGCAAGCGCGGCCGGAGGCTCCATGCAGCGGGCCGCGGCCACCTCCGCGCAGTCTCCCTGGTCGCCGAAGGGAGAGCCTTCATCCGGGTCTTCGCCCGGCAGGAGACTCTCGATGCAGACCTGGACTGCGATGGCGGGGCCGGCCTCCCAGGCCTCACAGACTTCGAAGCACGCGCCCTCATCGGGCCAGAGCTCCGGGACGAGGCCGCATTCTTCCGCGGCGCCCTCGGGTCCGCAGATGCTCTCGCAGATGCCGCCGTCCCCGAGGCACGTTATCATCTCGGCCAGATCGCAGTCCTCTGCGGAGGGCATCAGGCACTCCACGGCCGCGTCGAACTGACCTCCGGGAACGAGGGTGGCAAAACCATTGCACATGAGGACACACTCCTCCTCCGTGGTGCCGAAGAACTCCGAGGTCGCCTCTCCGAGGAGCCCACACTCCACCATGGTGGAACAGAAGGTGACACATTCCTCGGGATTCAGCGGGGTCTCACAGAGCGCCAGGAGGCCGCAGTCGGACTCCTCCCCTTCCCATCCAAGCGCGGCGCAGGCCACCGTGGCCAGATGCTCGGAGTCGTCGGCCGCTGCGACGCAGTCCTCCGCGCAGGCCTCCAGATCGAGGATGCCGTCCCCGCACGCGTCCTGCAACGCGCACCAGTCGGTGCATGCGTCGACGAGCCATTCTGCAGTCACACCCTCCGGGAGTATGACTCCGCCCTCACCGGACGTATCCGCAGCGAGGATGGCCTCCGGGCCTGCGGCCACGTCGCCGGTGACCGTGTCCGAGCCGCCTGTGGTGTCCAGGTTGGCCCCGCCTCCACCACCCCCGCCGCTGCTGCAGGCGGTTGCGACCAACGCAATCGTGAGTACGAAAATCCTGCGACTCTGCATCTTCTCCTCCTCTCTCCAAAGAATGGCCGGCCGACGAGCCCAACACCAGCGCCTCCTGACGACGTGTCGTTCATTATAATTCAAGAAAACCGATGGGTTCAAACTCCTTGTTTACCCGCCCCCATCCAGTGTATTTTGTAGGACAGTCTATTAGCGAACCTGATCATTTTGAAGGAGGAATGAGTTGAGGATCCTTGCCCCCGTGATGACCCTGCTTCTGATGCTCTCCTTTGGCGCCGCGGACGCGCTCACCCAGGCCAAGACGCCGCGCCCCCTGAAGCTCAAGTTCCAGACCGCGGACGCGGTGAACCTCCTGTGGATGATCGACCAGATGTCCCGGTGGGATCCACGAACCACGTCCCGGAGCTACCGCTCCTACTGGGACAAGAAGATCGGCCTCACCGAGGAAGATCTCGACATGCTGGATCGATACGCCCGCATGCGGCGGCGCCTCTCCGGTGTGGCGAAGGAAGGGGCGGCCGACGGCGACAAACTCGACCTCCTCGGAGGCGGCGAAACCACTGCTGCCGAGCAGTACTTCCTGGCCTTCCTCGAGATGCCCGGCCTGGCCGCCGCGCTGAAGATCCTGCCGGTGGATGTGAAGGACAAGGAGACGATCCTCGCGGTCCTCAAGCACTTCGGCAAGAAAATCGGGACCGAGGGGAACTGGAAGGAGGAGACCGCTCACCTCAAGAGCTTCGAGACCCAGGCC
>CAZNWW010000329.1:0-3967 GCA_964576155.1 uncultured Myxococcales bacterium
GGCCAGGCAGGCCATGGAGGCTCCGGCGTTCCCTGTGGACGCGCCGGCGAGGACCGTCGCACCTTGCTCCACCGCGTACGCAAGGGCAACCGAAGAGGCGCGGTCCTTGAACGACGCGCTCGGGTTTCGGGTGTCATCCTTGAGGAGAAGCCGCCCGGGCGCGTTCACCTTCGGGAGGACACGGAAGCCATCGACGAGAGGTGTCCCGCCCACGAGGAGCGGTGTCCGCGCCGGGACGTCACCCCGCAGGGGCAACAGCCGTCGGTACCTCCACACACCTTGCAGGTCCTCGTCCACCCACCCGCGGGGCCCATGGGCCTCCCGTACGGCGTCCGTATTCAGGACGACCTCCAGGTTTCCCCTGCACTCGGGGCAGGTGAAGAGGGTGGGGGTCCACGGATGGTCTCCCTCGCACATCAGGCAGCGGAGGTGTGAGATGTTTGCTGGAGTTTTCATTTCGTGATGATGGTCCCTCGATTGCCCGCCGCTGCTTCCGAGATGGTGTCGGGTGTGCAGATGATGACGCGCTCGCCGCCGTTCTCCAGGAACTGGATGCTCGCCTCGATCTTGGGCAGCATCGAGCCGGGCGCGAAGTGGCCCTCGGCGAGGTAGCCCTTTATCTCCTCGATGGTGCAGCGATCCAGGCGTGTCTCTTCGGGTGTGCCGAAGTTCAGGCAGACCTTCTCCACTGCGGTGGAGATGATCAGGTCCTGAGCGCCCAATCTCGTGCCGAGGAGGCTCGAGGTCCGGTCCTTGTCGATGACCGCAGCCACGCCCTCGAGATTGCCCACGGCGTTCCGGACTACAGGGATCCCGCCGCCGCCGATGGCGACAACGAGGACCCCGGCTTCCACCAGCGCGTCGATTGCGTCGAACTCGATGATCTCGATCGGAGATGGAGACGGGACCACGCGGCGCCAACCGCGCCCCGAGTCCTCGATCAAGATCCATCCGCGCTCCGCCTCGAGGGTTTCGGCCTCATCGGCGCTGTAGAAGACGCCGATGGGCTTGTCCGGGGCCTCGAAGCAGGGATCCTCGCTGTCCACCAGGACCTGGGTGACGACTGTGGTGATCGGCCGGAGGGTGCCCCGGCGGCGCAGCTCGTTCCCGAGGGTTTGCTGGATGTGATACCCGATTCCGCCCTGGGTGTCCGCGCTAGCGGTGTCTACGGGGATCTCGTGGATCACCTTCTTGGCTGCACGGGATCGCAGCAGGATGAAGCCCACCTGGGGGCCGTTTCCGTGGGTGACCACCACGCGGTAGCCGGCGTCGATGAGATCGGCGATGTGGCAGGCCGTGGTCCGGGTACTCTCGTACTGATCCACGACGGTCTGATGCTTCGGATCGCTGATGAGGCTGTTGCCGCCGATCGCGATGATGGCGAGACGGGTGTCGTCCATCTCTCTACTCCATGGTGAGGGCCATGACGGCTTTCTGCACGTGGAGGCGGTTCTCCGCCACGTCGTAGATGATCGAGTTCGGCCCGGACGCGACATCGTCGCTCACCTCGTGGCCGCGATCGATGGGCATGGGGTGGGTGAAGAGGCCGTTGTCCGTCAAGGCCATCTTCTCTGCGTCGCAGATCCAGTCCGTGAGTTCGAGGGCCTTGCGGACTTCATCGGGCTTGTGAAGCTCGCCGTCATGGTAGGCGTTCGGGCTCATCCAGTTTCGGCTGTAGACAACGTTCGCACCCTGATAGGCGACTTTCTGATCATGGGTGACCTCGAAGGTGCCCCCCGCCGCGTCGCAGTTCTGCTTCGTCCACTCGATCACCTCGGGATCGAGATCATAGCCCTCGGGGTGCGCCACGGTCACGTCCATACCGAAGCGGCTGGCCATGAGCATGTACTCCTGCACAGAGCACCAGGACCGGCACAGCGCGCCGTGTCCCCAGGTCAGGACGGCCTTCTTGCCCCTGAGGTCGTGGCCCAGGTGATTGCGGATGCCCTGCATGTCCGCCAGGCCCTGGAACGGGTGGAAGCGGTCATCGGCCATGCTCATTATCGGAATGGACGAGTGGGATGCGTACTCCTTGAGCAGCGCGTATCCGTCGCCGTATGCCGGGATCTTGTCCTCGAGGATCCGGATGCCGAGGCCGGCCGCGTAGCGGCTCATCACCCTCGCTGCGTCCTCGACGGTCTCACCCGCGGTCGTCGCGGTCTTGAGGCGCATGGACTTGGGCTCCAGGAACTGGGCGTGGGCGCCGAGCTCCGTCGCCGCGCATTCGAAGGACTGCCGGGTCCGCACGGACGGGTTATAGAAGAACATGAAGAAGGTCCGGTTCCTGAGCACGTCGAAGTACTTGCCCGTGAAGCGCTCGGCCTTCATGTCGTCAGCGAGGTCCAGGATCTCGGTGAGCTCCTCGAGGGACCAGTCCTGGGTGGTCAGCATGTGCCGACCCTTGTACTTGGGTGTGAACTCCATCGTAGCCTCCACTTTCGTGATGTGTGTGTACCTCAGGCGCCCGCCGCTGCGCGGCGCTCCGCCTGTTCCTTGCTGACACTTGCGACGCGCTCCTGGTGTTCGATCCACCAGTCCTGTGAGCGCTGGGCCTCGAGCTCCTCGACGGTTTTACCCTGCTGCTCTACCCAGGTGTAGTATTTCAGATTAAACCAACGGTTACGAGATGCGTGTGTACCTTCCGAGATCCAATCGAGTTTCTGACCGCGGAAGATGTGCTCGTGACGCACGGCCGCCTTGATCTCGTCCATGGGCCCATAAGTGTCGTCGAGCTGCTTCATCACCGAGTGGTAACGATCGATCGCGTCGGTGGCCACGGTGACGATGGTGTCCTTGGCGCCGAGGCCCCAGTACCTGGCGGTCTTGATCGCGCCGAGGACGTTGCAGACCCCCGAGATGCCCATGATGCCCGAGAGGGTCTCCATCGCGTCCGAGGGGACGCCGCCCCGGCCCGTCAGGTACTCCTGGCCGACGGGATCGGTCAGGAGCTGGAGCCCTTGCTTGCACTCCACGTCGTCGACACACATGATCGCGTCCATGTTCATCACGTTGTGGATCCAGGTCACGTGCTTGTCGCCGATGCCCTGGATGTCGTGACCGCCGAACCCGTTGGAGTAGATCGTCGGGCATTGGGTGGGCTCCAGCCCCACGATCTTGCAGTCCCGGTGCAGCTGTTTCAGGCGATCCCCGGCCGCGATGGTCCCCGAGGACCCCATGGACGAGATGAAGCCCTTCACGTCCGGACCGCAGATGCCATCCGCGGCGAGGGCCGCCACGGCCTCGGCGGCGGAGTTGCCGGTGACGTAGTAGTGGAAGCGGTAGTTCGCCATGACCTCGAACTGGTTGGCAATTCGGATCTTGGGATCCTCCTTGAGCTTCCAGGTCATGTCGTAGATCTCTTTGACGTTGCTCTCGCAACCCGGCGTCTTGATGTATCGAGATCCATAGGCGGCGATCTTGTCGAAGCGCTCCTGGCTCATCTGCTCGGGGAGGAGGACCAGGGAGTCGTAGCCCATGCGGGGTGCGACCCATGCGCCGCCGATGCCGTAGTTGCCGGTGGAGGGCCAGACCACGGTGTGCTCTCCGGGGACGATATCGCCCTCGAGTTGCTTCTCCGTCGTGACCGAGTAGGTAGCGCCGACCTTGTGGGAGCCCGTGGGGAAGTCCTTCGAGTAGAGCACCACGATGGACGCATTCACGCCGGTGAGTGAGTCGGGCAGTCGATAGGCGTACACGGCGCCGTCGCGGTTCTTCCAGGTGATGTTGAAGAGGTTGGCGGGGTCCAGCTCGTCACCCCGATCCCTCGCGGCCAGGGCCGCGGCGCGGCGATCGGTGGGCATGAGTTCGGGATTGAGCATTTCTTGATAGGTGGGACCGAAGACAAGATCGGACATGAGCAGGTTCCTCCAGGGTGAACGCCGGTTGCCAAAGGGATCGGGAACTCTACATTGATATCGGTCGTTGTCAATGGACAATAGTGGGCACAAAGGGAGGCCCTTCGGGGCCG
>CAZNWW010000329.1:3977-5261 GCA_964576155.1 uncultured Myxococcales bacterium
CACAGCTCCGAAGTGATAGACAACATCTATAGGGGGAAAAGACGTGCCGGAGACCGGGAAATTGATCGGCCAGGTGTTCGCGGGCCGCTACAGAATCGAGGAGCTCGTCGGTCGCGGCGGTATGGGCCACGTGTTCCGCGCCGTCCACACGACCATGAACAAGGTGGTCGCCCTCAAGATAATGTCGTCCGAGATGGCCGTTGATCCGGAGAACGTGCAACGATTCGAGCGGGAGGCAGCGGCCGCGAGCGAGTTGCGTCACCCCAACACCATCCACATGTTCGACTTCGGGACCAGCGAGCGGGGCGAACTCTATCTGGCGATGGAGTTCCTCGATGGTCGGACCCTCGCCAGGTGCGTCAAGGAGGACGGCCCCTTCTCCCCGGCGCGGGCGTGCAGGATCTTCCGCCAGCTCCTGGAGTCCCTCGAGGAGGCCCACGACCGTGGGATCATCCACCGAGACCTCAAGCCGGAGAATGTCTTCATTACGGACATCCATCGGTCCGAGGATTTCGTGAAGGTCCTGGATTTCGGCATCGCCAAGTTCAAGCGGACCGACCAGATCAAGCAGACCCTGACCCGCACCGGCTTTGTCTGCGGGACACCCCAATATCTGGCACCGGAGCAGGGCCTGGGGACCAGAGTATCCCCGGCCACGGATCTCTATTCAGCGGGAGTGGTCCTCTACGAGATCCTCACCGGGCTCCCTCCGTTCACAGGCGACGACCCGGTCAGCCTGGTGATGAAGCACATCCACGAGCCGCCACCCCCGCTGCCCTTGGAGGTTCGTGGGAATCTCCCCGTCGAGCTCACCGAGCTCCTGTGGCAGTTGCTCGACAAGAATCCGAGCCGTCGCCCGGCGACCGCGGCGGAGATCCTGGCGCGTCTGGATGCCCTCGGGAAGCTCTCCGAGGAGGCACCGCCGCGGCCGGAGTCGGAGCACGGCACATTCTCCGACGCAGGGCCGACCCTGGTGGGCCGGTCAACGCCTGGCGAAGAGGCCTCGTTCACAGGGACGCCGACCATCCCTGCGACGCCCCTCTCGGGGACAGCGCTGGATGCCACGCTGCGGGTCACCGCGCCGCCATGGGTGGCGCAGCAGCGTCGCTCTACCTGGCGGGTGGCGTTGCCGCTCCTGATCGTCCTCGCCGGAGCGGCGACGGCCCTGGGGCTGTGGCGGCCCTGGGAGGGGAGTGAGGTTCCTCCCCCAAGTGTGAGTGAGAATCGGAGCGGTACCCAAAGGGCATCAGTTTCGCACGAGCGAACTGCGTCCGCTCAGCTCAG
>CAZNWW010000330.1:0-5238 GCA_964576155.1 uncultured Myxococcales bacterium
CTGTGTTTCTGAACCTTGAGTCGACTGGCAACGCCGGTTGAGGTGCTCAGGATGACATGGGCCGAGCATGAAACGACGAGGGGCCGCTCTCCGTCATTCACTCTTCTCCAACTTCTCCCGAACCGCGTTCGCCGCGGCGCGGCCGGACTTGATGGCGGCCTCCGCGCCGCCGCCCTTGGTGCCGGGTGCGCCGACGTGGTCGCCCGCCAGCCAGATGCGGGGCGCGGCATGGGCCCGCTGCGCCCATGCGGGGGGGCGCTTGCCCGGGCGTGGGCAAGGGATGGCGTAAGGCCAACGGCGGATGTCCCTGAGGACCACGGCGTCGTCAGGGAAGTTCCCCAGATTGAGGCTGCGCAAGGTCTCGAGCGCGTCTGCCAGGATCGTGTGGTCGTCCTCACCGGACAGCTCCCGGAACGCGGTATCTCCGTAGTACACGTAGACGACAGTGACCCCACCCTGGGGTGGACCCGGATGACGCAGGACCGCGTGGGGCTTGCGCCCGACGACATAGATCACGGTGAACGAGGGCCAGTCGAGGTCCCGGATACCCAGGGCGACGGTGATCCCGGCTGCAGAGGTCTGCGAAGCCAGCTCCGCCGCCGCAGACTCGGAGATGTCCTCGACCAGCCCGGGCACAGCGGAGGCCTGTGTCGCGATGATCACTGTCTTTGCCAGGGACTCGTGCTCCCAGCCGCCGCGGCGCCATAGCACCCGGACAACATCGCCTTCCGAGATTACCCGAACGACCTCCGCGTGGGTTCGCACACGCCCCTTCAACCGGCGCGCCAGGTGATCGACCAACTCCCGATAACCGCGGGCAAAGGCCAGGCCCGGGAGGCCGCCCAGGGCCATCCTCGCCATTGGGGCCGGGGTGGCGTCCAGGTCCGCGAGGAAGAGGAGCCGCGCGGCGGACGCCACCACCCCCCGCGCAGGTTCGGCCAGGGTGGTGGGATCCTCGATCCGGCCCTGGGCGAAGTCGATGACCTCCGCCCCGGCCCCGTTAGGCAGGTCTGCGGCGATGGCGTTCATGGTGGCGCCGAAGATCACGCCGCCGCCGATCGCTACCCCGAGACGCTGCGGAGTCTCCAAGGTGCCGGAGGGCTGGAATCCGGGGACCAGCTTCGGGCCCGGAGGCACCACGGCCCCCAGCTCGTAGGTGACCCCTTCACGGACACGTGTAGCCGCCCGGCCGCCCGGCGCGGCTTCCCGCTCCAAGACCAGGATCCGGTGATCCGACAGCGCGTCCGCGGCCGCCAGGCCGGCGAGCCCCGCGCCCACAACGATCACGTCCCAGTCAGGCTCCGACCCATGCACCGGTGCGGCGAGACAGGCCGTCAACAACAGCACTGCGGCGCAGCGCGGGAAGCTATTTGGATGGTGAAAGATGGTCAAACTCCTCCGTGGGGGCTATTATAGATGACGACCTCGGAGTGATTCAAGGGGAGCTCATGAGTATCGATAGACACATCGTCCTCGCCATCCTCCTGGCTTTCGCGGCGGCCTGCGGTTCCGATGGGAACCCGCTGCCCCCGGCGGACGTCCCCCCGGAGACCGGGGACGCCTGCATTGGCTGCTCCAACACTGACTCGATCGACGTAGCGGACATCCCAGTGGGCCCTTTCTGCACCGTGGCGTGGAGCTGGAAGTCCATTGAAGCCTCCGGCGCCACCGCTCACCTGGCCCGGAACAAGCAGGGCCTCATCTACGCGTCCGCGTTCGGGCGTCTCTACGCCCTGGGCGACGCAGGCCACGAGGACTGGGTCTGGCCCGACGACGACATCGACGCCAGCCCTGTCTCACCCGTGGAGGCCCAACTCGGGACCCCCTCCATCGGCGAGGAGGGTCGGATCTACATCGGGACCCGGGGAGAGGGGGGCTGGGAGGACGACCCGGAGCGGAAGCCGCCTCAGGTGATCTGTCTGAACAAGGGCGGCACCGGACGATGGGCCTTCGACGTCAACGCGCCCGTGCGGGCCGCGCCTACCGTCCTCCTGAGGCAGCCCGGCCTGAATCAGACCGATGTCCTCGTCCTCACTGAGGAAGGGACCCTCTACAAGCTCCATGACTTCAATCAGGATTCAGTTTTCCGTCGGTGGTCCATCCCCGACGATCCGGCCCCCGGCGCGCATTCCTTTAATCCACTTCCCGGCGCGCAGGTCCTCGCGGACGAGCGGGAGGGGGTGGAGCCCGTCGCCTGGGTCCTCGGCGTGGACTCCGTCTCCCTGGTGCGGTGGTGGAAGGAGGACGTGGACGACATTGAGATCGAGCTGGCCGAGATAGCGTGGACAGTACCTCTCCCCGAGGCCACGGAGGCCACCTCCAATCCATTGCTGGATGCGGACGGGATCTTTCATTTCGGAGCGGGCACGAATCGCCAGGGGGACGGGATCTACGAGACGGTCCGAATCCTATCCCTGGATCGGGACGGGACCTGGGTGGACAGCCCCGACGGCGTGAGCCCCGCCCTGGGCGCCACCGCGATCACCGGCCTCACCGAGGGCCTGGGAGGCACCTGGATCGTGGGGACATCGAACAACGGGGTAGCGATCCTCTTCGCGGCCACCGGGGAGATCCTGGCCCGGCACTTCGAAAACTTCACCGACGTGCCTGCGCCGGTTCAGACGGCGGACAAGCTGGTGTACTCCTCGTCCCTCCCCCATTGGATCCACGTGATGGGGCTGGATGGGGAGGTCCTGTGGTATCTCGATCTCGAGGACTCCTTCGGGGGGGTGATAGACCCGGAGCTGGCGCCGTCGTCGCCCCTGGTCGGACCCGATGGAACGGTCTACGTCCACGCAGGCAACTCGGTGGTCGCTCTCTCCTGTACCGGGGCGCCCCCCGCCTCGGTCACCTGGCCCCGTCACGGGGGCAATGACCGCAACACCGGCAACCTGGCCCACAACCTCCCCTGACCACGGTCTGAGCAGGGATGAAACGGACGCGAACATGACTGACAAGCCGACCGTCCTCGACTTCCTCGACTGCCTCGAGCGTCGCCGGGTGCTGCTGTTCGACGGTGCTATCGGGACCATGCTCTACGCCAAGGGTGTATACATCAACCAGTGCTACGACTCGATGAACCTCCACGGAGCCAAGCTCGTGCGTGAGGTCCACAAGGAGTACGTGGACGCAGGCGTCGACGTCGTCGAGACCAACACCTTCGGCGCGAACCGGGTGAAGCTGAAGGAGCACGGCTTCGATGGGGACCTTGAGGCGATCAATCGGCAAGGGGTGGTCCTTGCGCGGGAGGCGGCGGGGGACGATGTCTTCGTCGCCGGTGCGATGGGTCCCCTGGGCCTCAAGATCGAGCCCTGGGGTCCCACCTCTGTGGAGGAGGCGCAGGAGTTCTTCCAGGAGCAGGCAGCGGCCCTGGCCGCGGAGGGGGTGGACCTCTTCGTCCTGGAGACCTTCGGGGACTTGAACGAGATCCACCAGGCCCTGGCCGCGATCCGTGCGGTGTCGGACCTCCCGGTGGTAGCCCAGATGACCCTCCAGGAGGATGGGAACTCTCTCTACGGGACGCCGCCGGAGCTCTTCGCCCGCCGACTGGAGGAGTGGGGCGCTGACGTGGTGGGCGTGAACTGCAGCGTCGGTCCCAAGGTGGCCTTCGAGGCTGCAGAGCGGATCCTCCGGGTGACCTCTCTGCCCGTAGCAACCCAGCCTAACGCAGGGAGCCCTCAGAATATCGAGGGACGGAACATCTACCTGGCCTCCCCTGAGTACTTCGAGGAGTTCACCAAGCGCTTCATCCAGGCGGGGGTTCGGGTCGTCGGAGGGTGCTGCGGGACCACGCCGGGTCACGTGCGCGAAATGCGCAAAGCTGTGCTCGCCACCACCCCGGAGAGCCGTCTGCGCGGCGGAGTCAGGGCAACCGCCGAGGTCTCGGACACGTCCCGGGAGGAGCGCCCCGAGGTCCCCCTGGAGGAGCGATCTCCCCTGGCCCGGAAGATTGCGAACCGTGAGTTCGTGGTGAGCGTGGAGCTGGTGCCCCCCCGGGGGGTGCGGGTGAAGCGCACCATGGAGCGGGCCCGGCGCCTCAAGGAAGCCGGTGTGGACGCGATCAACATCCCCGATGGCCCCCGGGCGTCCGCGCGGGTCGGTCCCATGGCCATGGCCCTCCGACTCCAACAGGAGGTCGGGGTGGAGACCCTGCTGCACTACACCTGCCGCGACCGCAACCTCCTGGGGATGCAGTCGGACCTCCTCGGTGCCCATGTCCTGGGCCTGCGCAACATGCTCCTCGTGACCGGGGATCCCCCGAAGATGGGGGATTATCCCGACGCGACCGCGGTCTTCGACGTGGACGCCATCGGCCTGGTGAACATGGTCAGCCGGCTGAACCGGGGTCTGGACGTGGGGGGCAACGACATCCAGGGTACCACGGAGTTCCTGGTAGGGGTTGGGGTGAACCCCGGCGCGATCAACCTCGAGCAGGAGCTGAACCGCTTCTACTGGAAGGTCGACGCAGGCGCACACTTCGCGATCACCCAGCCGGTTTTCGACGTCTCCCTCCTGGAGTCCTTCCTGGAGATACTGGACAAACGAGATCTGAAGATCCCGATCATCGCCGGGATCTGGCCCCTGCTGTCCCACCGCAACGCCCAGTTCATGAACAACGAGGTCCCAGGCGCCCAGGTACCGGCGGAGATCATGGCTCGGATGCGAGAGGTCGGTGCCGGGGAGCGGGCCCGGGCCGAGGGCATTGCAATCGCCCGGGAGGTCTACCACCGGGTCAAACCCCTCATCGCGGGCGTCCAATTGGCCGCGCCGGGTGGCCGGGTGGAGACGGCCTTGTCGATCATTGCCGACGATACTTGATCAAGACGCGCCTTCGGTTTACACTACCACCGATTTGAACCCAAATGTATTGTGTCCCGTCATAAGGAGGGAAAGATGAGAAGGATTCTTTTAGTTACCCTGGCGTTGACCGCGCTCGTCGCGGCGATGGCGATGATGTCTTGCAGCAGCGGGGGCGCCGCGGCCCCTGACTGCGTCGATGGCGAATCAAAGCCGTGCACCACGACCTGCTCGACCACTGGAGTCCAGCTCTGTGCAACCGGTGCGTGGGGCGAGTGTCTGTCCTCCGCAATAGAGGAGTGCAACGGCGCCGACGACAACTGCGACGGCCAGGTGGACGAAGGCCTGACCGCGGAGACCTGTGTCTGCGGCGTCGCGACGGGGACCAAGACCTGCGCCGGGGGAACATTCTCTTTCTTCACCGCAGGCGACCCCTCCACC
>CAZNWW010000331.1:0-5237 GCA_964576155.1 uncultured Myxococcales bacterium
GGTTTGTGGACCGTAGGCGACGCAGACGTCCTGTGCGCCGCCGAGGCTCTCGCAGTCCCCCGCGGCGGCGCATGGCCGGCAGAGGTTGGCCAGATCGGACACGCAGATGAAGACCACGTCCGGATCGCTCGCGCCCACCTGCTTGCAGGACCAGCCCGGCGGGCATTCCTCGGTGCAGGGCTGGGTACAGACCTCATCCCCCATGTGCTGGACACACCAGCTCAAGAGGCAGTCTCCGTTCTCCTCGCAGGGGTCCAGGAAGCAGCCGTCGCCCGGATCGCATGGTGCGGCCGCGTCCTCGATGAGATCGGGCGTTTCGAGATCAGGCGCTGTCTCCGCCCCCCGAAGATCGAATTCAAGCTGGTCGGGCTGGTCGCCCGTGTCCGGCGCCGTATCCCAGGCCAGGCCCGTGTCGGCGGCGGTGTCATCGCCGGAGGGCACAGTGTCGGTGCCGGTGTTGCACGCGGCCTGGACCAGGATGAGAAACAACGGCAGGTATCGCATGTCATGCTCCGGGTTTGATCCGAACTGCTACATGGTATGCTACGGGCCGGGCTGTAGCAATACGGGGCCGCGGCCCGGTTTCACCCACAGCAGGAGAATGGAGCTCAGGACAACCGAGATGCATCCCGCCTCCTGGAACAGCACCGCGATGATGGGGGTGAGCATTCCAAAGCTGGCCAGCGCGAGCCCTACGATGTTGTATATGATGGAGAGGAAGATGTTGAGCTTGATACGTCCCAGCACCTTCCTGGACATCCAGATGAAGTCGGCGATCCGCAGCAGGTTGTCGTTCATCAAGACCACATCAGCGGTTTCGATAGCCACGTCCGTCCCGACAGCACCCATGACCATTCCGACGTCGGCCAAGGCCAACGAGGGGGCATCGTTGATCCCGTCTCCGACCATTCCGACGATGCGGCCCTCGTCCTGCAATTGCTTCACATATTGTTGCTTCTCTGCCGGGAGAAGCCCCGCACGGAAGTCGTCGACGCCGATATCCTGCGCCACCGCGGCAGCCGCCTCCGGGTTGTCTCCAGTGAGCATGGTGATATTTCGGATGCCCATCTTCTTCAGCGGGGCGATCGCCAGGGCGGTCTCAGGTCGGATCTCGTCGGCCAACGCCATGAGGCCGACCACCTGCTCGTTGCAGGCCACGAGGATGGCGGTCCTGCCCAGGGACATCTGCGACGAATGTGCCTGCTCTGTTTTCGGTGTGAGGAGAATGCCCCTCTTTTGCATGAACTCGGGTCGTCCGACAACGATGCGTTCGCCCGGCAGATTTGCGCTGGCACCCATTCCTGCCTCGACCCTGAAATCCTCCGGCTCGGGGGCGTCGATTCCCTGCTCGAGAGCGTAGGTCACCACTGCGCGGGCCAGGGGATGTTCGGAGTACTTCTCGACCGCGGCAGCCAGGCGCAGAACGTCCTGTGTTGACACCGGGTCGAACGCAATCACATCTACCACCTTCGGCCTGCCGAAGGTGAGGGTACCCGTCTTGTCGACCACGAGCGTATCGATCTTCCCGGCCAGCTCGAAGAAGATGCCCCCCTTCACCAGCACGGCTCGCCGAGCCATGTTGGAGATCCCCGCGGTCACCGCCGTCGGTGTCGCTATGGCAAAGGCGCAGGGGCAGGCAACCAGGAGGACGGACACCGCCACCTTGATGTCGCCGGAGACAAAGTAGCTGACAAAGGCCAACACGAGCACGGTGGGGAGAAACCACACGGTGAAGCGGTCCGCAATCTCCTGTACGGGTGCCCGCGCCTGTTGCGCCTCCTGGACCAGCTTTACGATTCGGGCCAGGGTTGTATCGTCCCCGGTCTTGGCGGTCTGGATTTCGAGATAACCGACCTCGTTCAGGGTGCCGCTGAAGACGTCGCTCCCTTGGGATTTCTCCACGGGCATCGATTCGCCGGTGATCGGGGCCTGGTTCACGCTGCTGTGACCGCGCACCACAACGCCATCCACGGGGATGCGCTCCCCGGGTCTGACCAGGACGACATCACCCCTCCGGACCTGGCTGGCGGGGACGGTGGTTTCCTCCTCCCCGACCCGAACGGTGGCCATGTGGGGGCTCAGGTCCAGAAGGCCGGTGATGCTGCGGCGGTTCCTGTCGAGGGCAAAAGACTCCAGCGCGCCGGCAACGGCCATGATGAACACGATGATGGCCGCAGCTCGGAATTCGCCTACTGCTAGGGTGGCGACCAATGCAACGGCGACGAACACGTTCACGGTGATTTTGCGGTGGAACATGTCCCTGAAACCGGTGACGAACCGCTGGAATCCACCAAAGAGGGTGGCAAAGATGGAGAGGGACGCCGGTACGAATGGCGGAACGACCGTCCAGGTCTCCAGCAGCCAACCCGCCAGGATGAGCACGATGACCATCCCTGGAACTATGGCAAGAACCATTACTTCTCGACGTTGAGACGCTACGCGTCCTGGATTCTCGGACATCACGCGATTCTCCGCTTATCTATCCGGACAGAGGTCACTCCTCCTTCTGGACCTCGTCCGGTGGCGTCGTGTCCTCCTTCTGGGGCGACTCCTCTGCATCGCCCTGGGAGCCGCCGCAGGTCTCGCCGGGCCCGCAACAACCCCCGGTCTTGGTCATGGATTCCCAAATAGCGGAGAGCACTCCGCTGCCTTTCTTCTTCTTCCCGTCATCTCCCATTCGAGCATCCTCCAGTCAATCGTCGAACGCCGATGTGACGCCTGTAACAACTCCTTGATACGTCCTGGGCGAACAATGTCAAAGACTCAATGAACCGGGTTGCAGTTTTCGGGTACTTGGGGTAGGAAGGGCCGGTTCCATGATCTTGAAATCGGAGACGGGAATGAAGAAAGAAGCCGCGATCCTCGCGATGGTCATCACGGCCGCCATGGGCTTCCTGGTGGGCCTCCTGGTACACCTCAGCCCCGGGGACGTCCCCCGACAGGGCGAGGGTGGCCTCCTCGCTGTGCCCGCAACGGGCGGCGCACAGCCCCTGGTCGTCATCGAGGAGTTCTCGGACTTTGAGTGCCCCTTCTGCGGGAAGGCAGCGCTCGAGTCCGTGAAAAAGGTGAAGGAGAAGTACGGTGATCGGATTTCGGTCCGGTTCCGCCACTTCCCCCTGCACTCGCACAAGGAGGCCATCCCCGCCGCGAAGGCCGCCATGGCCGCAGGATTCCAGGGGAAGTTCTGGGAGATGCACGATCTCCTGTTCCAGCATCGCAAGGAGCTCTCGACGGAGAAGTATGTCGAGCTCGCACGGCAGCTCGGGCTGGACACGGATCGTCTCCTCTGGGACATGGACGACTCCCGGCTCGGCGACTACATCCAGGCCGACGCGGCCCTGGCCCAGAGCCTGGGCATCCGGGGCGCGCCCACCTTCTACATCAACGGCAAGCAGATCGTGGGTGCGCAGCCTGTGAGCGCGTTCGCTGAGATCATCGATGCCGAATTAGCCGCGGCCGAGGCCCTGCTGGCCGAGGGGATCGCTGCCAAGGATGTGTACCGTCGTCGCGCTGCGGCCAACGGGGTCACCGAGGCCTTCCTGACCCACTTGGTGGATGGGAAGCCGGCGGCGGCGCCTGCGAAAAAAAAAAGCGCGCGGCGCGGTAAAAAACCCGCAGCGTCCCTGATCCCCTCCGATCGCTGGCGGGTCCGCATAGGCCCCGGCGATCCGGCCATCGGTCCGGCGAACGCGCCCCTGACCCTGGTGGTCTTCTCAGATTTCCAATGCCCGTACTCCAAGAAAGCGACGGTGTTCCTGCGGGAGGTGCTCGAGCGTTTCGGGGGGGACGTCAGGGTGGTGTACAAACACAATCCCCTGGATTTCCATAAGGACGCAGTCGTCGCGGCGGAGGCCTCCATGGCCGCGCACGCGCAAGGGCTCTTCTGGGAGATGCACGACGCGCTCTACAACAACCAGGGCCACCTCTCTGGCAAGAACCTCGAGGCCCATGCCGCTGCGATCGGCCTGGACGCGGCGCGCTTCCGCGCTGACATGGCCTCCCACCGCCACAAGGCCGCGGTGGATGCCGACCTGGAGCTCGCTGGGAAGCTCGGGGTGCGGGGGACGCCCAATATCTTCGTCAACGGGCGGCTCCTCCGGGGCGCGCACGGGCTTGGCGATGTCGAGGACGTGCTTCTCGAGGAGATCGCCAATGGCGCGAAGCTCCGAAAGGACGGCATCGAAGATGTGCATCGCCACTTGACCAAGGGGGGCAAGGTATTTACCCCCCTCGGCGACGACATCCAGATCTTCGACGTCAAGGACTCCCCGGGGAAGGGCGGGGTACTCGGCGCGCCGGTGGAGATCGTCCTCTTCTCGGATTTCCAGTGCCCTTACTGCTCACGGATCAATCCGGCCCTCGATGAGGTGATCCGGCGGTACGGGGGCCGGGCACGACTGGTCTTCAAGCAGTTCCCTCTCTCCTTCCACAAGGACGCACGGCCGGCCGCGGCAGCGACCCTGGCCGCGCACGCTCAGGGGAAGTTCTGGGAGATGCACGATCTGCTCTTTTCCAATCAGAAGCGCCTGTCGCGCGCGGACCTCTTAGGATTCGCCCGTGAGCTGGGCCTGGACATGGCAGCCTTCGAGGCCGGGCTGGACGAGGGCTACGACGACGTGATCGACCATGACATGGAAGAGGCGCGGAAGGCCGGGGTCCGGGGGACGCCGACCTTCTTCATCAACGGCCGGAAATACCAGAGCCCCGGCCGTAACGCCGACGATATCGCCAAGGTGATCGACAAGCTCCTGCTCTCACAGTAGGATCACTTCCGTCGAGGAGGATGACATGGGCGAGAACTTCTTCACAACCAAGCTCGAAGAGGTCGTGAAATGGGCCCGAAAGTGGTCCTTGTTCCAGTACCCCTTCGTCACCGCATGCTGCGCAATGGAGTACATGGCCGTGTGCAGCTCCCACTATGACATCGCCCGCTTCGGCAGCGAGGTGCCGCGGTTCACACCACGGCAATCCGATGTGCTGTGGGTGGTGGGCACGGTGAACCACAAGAACGCGCCGATACTCAAGACGGTGTTCGAGCAGATGGCTCAGCCCGCCTGGGTAATAGCGTTCGGCGCTTGCGCGTCCTCCGGCGGGTTTTATGACAACTACGCTACGGTCCCGGGTATCGATCACGTGATCCCCGTGGACGTCTACATCCCCGGCTGTCCGCCCCGTCCCGAACAGATCCTCGACGGATTGATGATGCTCCAGGACAAGATCTCCGAGGAACGCGCAGA
>CAZNWW010000332.1:0-5232 GCA_964576155.1 uncultured Myxococcales bacterium
ACCACGAGTCGGATCCTTCGACGCGGGCTTCGGCGGCGTTGTGTTCAAGACCATCGGCATGGGGGATACGGAGATCATCCACCCTGCGCCGCGCATGGCGGGCTACGACTACGAGGCCCGGAAGCTGATCGGCCTCCAGAACGTCGAGCAGATCTCCGACCGGCCCTTCAGGGACAACCTCAAGGATCTGGCGTACCTGAAGAAGAACTGGCCCTCCAAGGTGCTCATAGCGAGCATCATGGGGTTCTCGAAGGCAGAGTGGCGTGACCTGGCCGTGGCCTGCGAGGACGTGGGCGCAGACATGCTGGAGCTGAACTTCTCCTGCCCCCAGATGGCCGTCGAGGGGGCCGGGATGCAGGTCGGTCAGGCCTTCGCGCTCCTCGAGGAGTACACCGCGGTGGTCAAGGAGGTGGTGAAGATCCCGGTCCTCGCCAAGATGACCCCGAACATCACCGACATCAACGAGCCGGCCCTCTATGCCAAGGCGGGCGGCGCCGACGGAATATCGGCGATCAACACCGTCGCCGCGCTGGTCGGCATCGGCCTCGATGATCAGATCCCGCGCCCCAACGTGGGCGGTGTCGGGGCCGCAAGCGGCTACTCCGGCCCGGCGGTGAAGCCCATCGGCCTGCGGTGTGTGGCCCAGATGGCAGGAAACCCGGAGCTGGCTCTGCCCATATCGGGGATCGGCGGAATCGAGACCTGGGTGGACGTCATCGAGTACATGCTCTGTGGCTCAGCGACGGTCCAGATCACGACTGGCGTCATCCACTACGGTTACCGGATCATCGAGGACATCCTCGAGGGCATGAGCTACTACCTTGAGGACCGGGGCTTCAAGTCCCTGTCCGATGTGGTCGGTAAGGCCCTCCCGAACATCGTCACGCCGGATCGCTTCGACCACGACCACCAGGGGATAGCGAGCTACGACATGGATCGCTGCGTCGGTTGTGGGCAATGTCGCATCGTCTGCGCAGACGCAGGTGGCGATTGCCTGTCCTGGGACGGCGACAAGCGACGGCCCGTGATGGACGAGTCCAAATGCCTGGCGTGCATGATCTGCAGCTTCGTCTGCCCCGTCTCCATGCCCCCGATGATCACGTTCCGTCAGGTCCCCGGCAAGCTCCCGGTTCTCCCACCGACCTCCAGTAACGACGTAGGGCGCCTTCCACCTTCACACAATTGAAGTCGATTTCAGCTCGCATGGTCGGAATAGCGGCCGTCATCCCGAGCAACCGAGCGAAGCAAGGGCGTCGAGGGACCTCAGGCGTCTCTCTAGGGTACCCAGCCAAGCAACCCGGTCGGCACGGGGAGAACCTTCGGTGAACCGGGCGCAAGGGGGAGGGCCCCCTGCGCCCTGACTCGGTCCGCCGTCGCAACATTCATCGCCCCCCCAGACGAGATCACGCCGGAGGAGGTGCAGACGTTCCTGGTGAGTCTGCTGGAGAAGGAGAAGCTGTCACACACACTGTTTCAGCATGGCGATGTTGAATCTGGCGGGCGAATCTACGGAGCCCTTGGTGACATGCGGTAGTTCGGGGCAAGCGGAACAAGATGCCCACGAGGACCCTGAAAGAACGGATGAGACCTTTGTAGAGGAACCAGACATGACCTTCCCCGAGTCAATCGGCGAGGCACACAATGAAGACCTGATTCAAGGAGACACGCCTGATAAAAACACTGCTAAAAACGGAGGCGGATGCAATGCGCACGGCTCTCCTGTTCCGATCCCCCTCGGCCCTCTTGCCCTCGTGGCCGGCACGGTCGTTCTGTTGATGTTAATCGCAGGAATGAGAAGTCTGTCGCTACTTGGTGTCGCTCCTTCGAACCATGTGGTCTCTGAGAATTCATCCGGTTGCCCTGAAGGGAGTGATGAGGAGGGTTGACACAGACCGGAACCATCCCCGAGTCTCCGAGTCTGCTTTCGTTGACACAATTGCTGCGGTCTCCGATACTCGACCGGATGGAAGTTTCTACCCACCGTGCAAGTTCGGATTGGCTCGTGTAGACGAGTGTGTTTCTAGTAGACCAACGAGGTTTTCAATGACCGACAAGCAAGCAGCAACCCCTTATCGATTTGCGCGCCTGGACGGCAAGATCGTCATCGTCGCCGGAGCGGGAAACCCGAAATCCGAAGGGCACGGGATCGGTGCGACTACCTCCCTGCAATTGGCTCGCAATGGCGCCACGGTGATCTCTGTGTCCAATGTCGAAGAAAACGCCCAGACCATTACCGAGGCGATCAAGGCTGAAGGTCTTCCGGGCATTGCCCATGTGTGTGACGTCACCAAGACCGAAGAAGTGCAAGCCCTGGTGAAACGTGTCAAGGACGAGTTCGGACGGATCGACATCATGATCAACGCCGGCGTGCACAACGCCATGCCCAACGGTTTCCATAAGATGACCGAGGACTACTGGCGCAGCGCGATTGACATCAATCTGCACGCCCATTTCTTACTTGTCCACGGCGTGCTGCCTACCTTCGTCGAGCAAGAGAGCGGCGGCTGCATCTTGCATTATTCGACCATTGCTGGCGAGGTCGGGCTCGGGCTCGGCAAACAGCGCCACTCTTATGCTGCCGGCAAATCGGGCGCCGCAGTGCTGACCAAACGCATCGGAGTCGAATACGCCAAAGAGGGGGTTCGCGGTAACGTTATTCAGATCGGTTACATCAACGGCCCCTTGGTCAACCGCGCGGTGGCCGCTGGCGGCGCCGATATCGAGATGGTGACCGCCCGCCGTGATTCCTACGTGCCACGGGGCAAACAGGGAACCCCGGCGGACGTCGCCAACATGGCGGCCTTCTTGTGCAGCGACGAAGCCCGTCTGCTCAATGGTTCCGATTTCTTCGTCGACGGCGGCACCGCGGGTTGCACCTACGGGCCCTAGGACACTCTTGCCGGAGCATGTTCAAGGAGAAGACCCATGAGCAGCAGACGGAGATTCCTCGGGACTTGTTCGCTTGCGATGTTGGCCCCCTTGGTGGGGTGTCGGACGCTGAGGGGTGTTGGTGACGTCGGGATTCCCAAGGGCAGCGCAGCGTTGGTGGACCTCTCCTTCGTTGAGCGGCTCCTGGCCGGCGCAGGGCTGGACGAGCTGGCCGCGCACCCGGCCGCGGCCGCGTTGGCGCGGCACCAGGCCATGGCTGGGAATCCCACGCCCGACCCACGGGAGATCGTGAAGGGCATCCTCGATACTCCCTCGGACGAGGCCCGCACGCGGGTCGTGCTCGATCTGTGGCGGGATCGGACCGCCGCCCTCATCGCGGCCATGGCCGCTGCCGCGGACTACCTGCCCCAGGGATCGCCGTCGCCGGAGCACCTCTACGCGGTCACGGGCTACGACATCGGCGTGGCGGCGCCGCCGGACGTGGTGCTCAACGCGGGCACGAGCGTTTCCTCGCCGATCCCGATGAGGGGATCTACTACGCCTGCCACGAGGCCCACCACGTGGGCTTCCTGCACCACCGTTCGTTCCCCGACGTGACGACTCTCGGTGGTCCCGGTGTCCTCGGGGAGGTGGTGGACTTCATCACCCATATGGAGGGGATGGCCGTGCACGCGGCCAGACACCTGCGGGCGCGTGACGGCGCGCTCGGGGCGGATCCCGACTACGAGGTCTACCTCTCGGACGAGAGGGCCGCCGAGGTCACCGCAGCCTGGGACGCCCAGCGGGCCCGTTGCGGGACGACGGAGGTCGATGAGGGCGAGGTCATCGGAGAGGTCCTCGACGCGATGACATCCGGTGGACGCCTGGCGTACATGTACGGTGCCGTTCAATGCGAACGCATCGAGCAGAAGCGGGGCCGTGCCGCGTTCGCCGCCACCGTCCTCGACCCTACAGCCTTTTTTGAAAGGAGGAACGCTTTGAGCACCAGCGTCATCGATTCGCCGACCCTCGTGCTCACGATCCTCGCTGTCGAGGACCTGGAGCGGGCGGTCCGCTTCTACCGGACCGCGTTCGGCTGGGCCCCTCGCGTCGAGACTCCCGTATACGTGGAATTGGCCATGGCCGACGGCCGGGGTCTGGGCCTCTACCACCGGGATGGTTACGCACGCAACACCGGGCGGCCTGCGCAGCCGGTTGCCGAGGGCATGGTCGGCGCCGCAGAACTTTACTTCCACTGTCGAGATCTCGATGCGCGCATCGCTGCGCTCCACGAGGCCGGCGCGGAGGAGTTGTCTCCCCGCAGTCTGCGGGACTGGGGCGACGAGGCCGCCTACTTCGCTGACCCCGACGGGAACGTCCTGGTCGTCGCTATGCCCGCTCCTCTCCCGCTGGGATCGTGAGTCGCAACACTGGGACCATTCGATATTGCAGCATTCCAACTCGACTTCGCAGACGCAGAGCTCGACCTCAGAGTTGCTGCAGCCGGGCCCATCCTTGGCCACGCAGCAGTTGGGGGGTTTGGCTGCGGCTGGTGTGGCGAAGACGAGCATGAGCGAGCAGAGGACGATGAGCTTCGTGGTGGACATCTCAGATCTCCCATCTTGCGCGTTCGCGACCCGGATATATTACCATGACGGAGTCGTCGCGCTACACCGTTGAATCTCCATGTGTTTCGCCCTACTCTCAATTGGCAGGACGTTGGGCGGGGGTGCGCGGTGAACACGAAGATCCGGCGGGTGGTGGTGATGTTTTCCATCATCCTCTTCGTGATCTCTGTCGGCGAGATAGGACTCCGGATCTACAGGTCGTTCTTCTCCATCGGGGGCCGTGAGGACCCCGCTGCGTTCCATCTCTACATCATCGGCGGGTCGAGCGCGGAGGGCGTGCCCTACGAGCCGTTGTCCTTCGGGGTCATGGTCTCTTCGATGTTCGAAGGGACCTTCTACGGCCGCCCCATCGAGGTGCACAACCTGGCCGCCAGCGGGGACACGATCTACACCCAGTGGGTTCGTTTTATCAGGGCTGTACGGGGCCGGGACAGGGACGTGCCCGGCGCGATGCTGGTGTACTCCGGCCACAACGACACCGGCGACATCCTCGAGTCGGGCGAGGTCCCCTGGGGGACGCGTGTGGAGCGTGGCCTCTGCCGACGCTCCCGCCTGGTCTTGGAGGGCGTCTACGGGATCCGGCGGCTGCTCGAGCGGTCCGCCGCGGCGGGGCAGGACAGCTATGGATACTACCTCCGAGAGGTCATGGATACCGCGCTGGCCGCGGGCCTCACGCCCTTCGTCTCCACGGTGGTCAGCAACATCAGCGACATCGAGCCGAACTACCAGACAGACG
>CAZNWW010000333.1:0-5232 GCA_964576155.1 uncultured Myxococcales bacterium
GTGGCCCCCAGATCGTAGGTCTTGTGCAGCGCGCGGATCTGGATGACCTGCTGGCAGAGGGGACCCGGCGCTGCCGGGCCATGGCATCAGAGACCTTGGCGGAGGTCAACGAGCGCATGGGCCTCGCGCCGCCGAACGCCGAGGGATGAGCTACCCCGAGGTGATGCTCCTGGCCTTGGTCCAGGGGCTGACTGAGTTCCTGCCCGTGAGCAGCTCCGGGCACCTGCGGGTGGCCGGCGCGCTCTTCGGCTTCAAGGAACCCCAGACCCTGGTGGACGTAGCGCTCCACGCAGGAACCCTCGTCGCGGTGATGGCTTACTTTCGACGGGACATCGTGGATATCGTGAGCGGCCTCGGGGACAGCCTGCGGTTGATCTTGTCGGGGCGCTTGCGGGAGGCCTTGACTGGCGTGGCCGGTACGCGGATGGCGTTCTTCGTGGTCCTCGGCACCGTGCCCGCGGCCGTGGTGGGATTGGGCTGGGGCGGGGATCTCGAGGCCCTGTCCGCAGATCTGGACTTCGTTGCCTGGATGTTCATCGTGAACGGGCTGATTCTCCTGGGCAGCCGGAATCTGTCCCTCCCGGTGGCTCGGTCAAGGATGAACAAGGGCGCACATGGAATGCGATTGGCCGACGCTGTGTTGATCGGCTGCGCGCAGGTAGCGGGGCTCTTTCGGGGGATCAGCCGCTCAGGATCCACGATCTCGGCCGGTCTGGTCATCGGGCTGGACCGCGAGACCGCGGCCCGCTACTCGTTCCTGCTGTCGATCCCGGCGGTCCTGGGCGCGCTGGTGCTCCAGCTCCGCCACGGGATTCCCGATGGTGGTCCGGCAGCGTCTGTGTTGGCCGCGGGGATCGTTGCGTCGGCCCTGGTCGGTTTGGCCGCGTTGAGCGCCCTCATGCGCGCAGTGCGCTCGGGGCGGTTTCACTTGTTCGGACTGTATACGCTGGTCCTCGGCCTCCTGGTGATGGCATGGGACCGGGGTTGGATCACCTGGGAGGTTTGAGATGGCCGGAAAGGATGAGCGGAAGGACTGCCTGTCCCGGACCGTAGCAGCGGTGATGGCTGGGGGAGCTGGGGAGCGCTTCTGGCCCATGAGCCGCAGGAATCGGCCCAAGCCCTTCATCTCCCTCGTGGGGGACAAGCCATTGGTCGCCATGACCATCGACCGACTCCAGCCACTCCTGCGTCGTTCACAGATCAACGTGGTCCTTGGGGAGGCGCTTGTTCCGGTCATGGAAGAAGTCCTGCCCGGGTTCCCGGAGACCCAGCTCCTCCTAGAGCCCGTGGCGCGCAACACCCTGGGCGCCGTGATGCTGGCCACGGCTCGCTCCATGTTGAACGGCGATGATGCGTTGGTCGCTATTCTCCCGGCGGATCACTGGGTGCCCGATGTGGAGATCTTCCGCCAGGACTTCGCCGACGCGGTGGCCCTGGCTGATGAGGGCTACCTCGTGACCATGGGGATCAGACCGACCCGACCCGAGACGGGCTATGGATACATCCACGCGTCGGAGAGCTTCGTAGGCAACCGCGCAGTTCTGGCAGACCGCTTCGTGGAGAAGCCAGACCGCGCCACCGCTGTCGAGTACCTGGCCGATGGGCGCTTCTACTGGAACAGTGGGATGTTCTTCTTCCGGCAGGATCGGATCGTAAAGGAGATCCAGCGGGTCAACCCCGAGTGGCCCGACATCCTCCTCAGGATGTCCGAGGCCCTGACCTTTCCCGAGGCTTCCCGGTCCGAGGCCCTCCGGGAGCTCCTCCTGGCCCTCCCCAATACGAGCATCGACTACGCGGTGATGGAGCGCGCCCGTGGAATAGCGTTGCTTCCCGCACGATACCGCTGGAGCGACGTGGGATCCTGGGAAACCGTCGCAGGTCTCGCACCCTCCTCGCGGGATCCCCAGACCATCATCCTCGGTGGGGAGGAGGCGCACTGCCAGGTCTTTCGCAGCCCTGACGGTCCTCTTGTGGCCCTTGTGGGCATCGATGATTGCCTCGTAGCGGCGTCCAAAGACGCGGTGCTCGTGCTCCGAAAGGGGGAGGGGCAGAGGGTCCGCGACGTGGTGGACGAGCTGAAGGATCGCGGCCTGGAAGATCTCCTATAACGCCTGGAGGACGAATCAATGAGCGAGACCCGCTTCGACGGCAATGCGTATATCGACGGCTCCAAGACCGGAACGCCGGTCCAGGTGGAGATCCTGTTTGGGAGCCTGCGGGTTACCCTCGACGACGGAACGATCCTGGACGTCCCGGTGCGCGGAGCGCGCTTCGGCAAGGGCGGTTACAACGACGGCCAGCTCGTGATCACAGCGCAGGCGGACCAGGGGAAGCCCGTGGTCTTGTATCTCACGCCGCTGCATAAGGTGATCGGCGTGCTCCTCTCCTCCGGCGCGGATCGGGAGACCGAGGCTGTGCTGGGTCGTCTCAAGGGCCGGAGCCGTGGAGTGAAGATCGCCGGACTCGTAGCGGGCGCAGGGGTGCTGGTCTACCTCCTTTACCTGCTGGTTTCGGTTCTGGGTGTCCACGCGGTGGACTTCGCAGTGGATCAGGTGCCCGTTGAGGTGGAAGATGAGCTGGGTGAGCAGGCCACCGGGCAGATGCTCTCCGAGGGGCGGGTCTGCGTCGCGCCGGCGATGAACCAGGCCGTCGTGGCGATCATGGATCGTCTCGAGGCTGCGAGCGACGACGAGACCTATACCTTCCGCTTCTATGTGGCGGACTCGACCGACGTGAACGCGTTTGCGCTCCCCGGCGGATACATCTTCGTCAATCGAGGCCTCATCGAGAAGGCCGATAGCCCGGAAGAGGTGGCCGGGGTCCTGGCCCACGAGATGGCACACGTTACAGAGCGCCACGGCCTCAGGAACGTCGTGGCCCGGGCGGGCATGTGGTTGGTCGTCGGGCTCCTCTTCGGCGACGCCTCCGGGGCCGGCGGCCTCATCGCCGGCGGCGCGTCTGAGCTCCTCAACCTGTCCTTCAGCCGAACCCAGGAGGAGGAGGCGGACCAGGGTGGTCTGGCGCTCCTCATCGCCGCTGAGATCGATCCCAAGGGCCTGCCGGACTTCTTCGAGAAGCTCCTGGATGAGGAAGGAAACCTGGAGGCTGCGATCCCGTCGTTCATGTCCTCCCATCCCGAAACCCGTGAGCGCATCCGGATCATCCGCACCGAGATCGACAAGCTCGGAGCGAAGCAGTGGAAGCCCATCGACGTAGACTGGGAGGCCGCCCAGGCCGCCTGTGATCCGATGCCGTCGTCGGATACCAAGAAGACCGCCAGAGACTTCGCCAACCCCGAGCCCGAGCCCGCTGTGGGAGGCCCGTCCCGGGCCGAATCGGGGCGGGACGCCCCTCCCACAGAGTCTGCCACCGACTCCGGAGCCAATTGACACACCTTATGGTGTGTGCTAGCAACTCTCAGTTGCCCCGGAGTATCTCCATGCCAGATCAAATCATCATCGCAGACCCAAGTCGCACCGTACGAACCCTGGCGAAGCTCGCATTCCAGGACCACGCCGATGCGTTCCTGGAGGTCGCCGATCCGGCGGGCCTGGCCGAGGCGCTCTCGGCGCCGGGATCGAAGGTGCTCATCGTGGACGAGATGTGGGCCGGTGATCCAGAGCTTCGTGAGCTCTTCACCGGCGTCGGCGCCATCGTGATCCTGGGTGGCGGCACCTGCCGTGGCCTCCCCTGGGCCGAGGCCCTCGGTCTGGACACCGCCCAGGTGGTGGCGACTCCGAAGCCGGTGAGCCGGCGGTCGGTGCGGGAGGCCGCGGACCGCGTGAGTGGCGTAGTCCGCGTCGCGGCGTCGCCGATGGCCGGCGATCTCCAGGGACTGGTGGCCGAGGAGGTGAGCAGGGCCGTCGGTGAGGAGATCCGGAGCGTGGTCTGGCGGATTGTACCGGAGCTGGCGGAGCGACTGATCAAGGAAGAGCTGGAGCGTCTGCTCAAGTCGGACGAGGAGGACGAGCAGTGAGCCGGGATCTGCAAAAAGCGTATGAACACGAGAGCGTCGAAACCCGCTGGTACGAGCGGTGGGAGGAGGCGGGCCTGTTCGCTGCCCGGGACGAGAGCGACAAGCCGCCTTTCTGCCTGGTGATCCCACCGCCCAACGTCACAGGCGTCCTCCACATGGGTCATGCGTTGACCTATGCTATTCAGGACACGATCATCCGCTGGAAGCGTATGAGCGGCTTCAACACCCTGTGGCTCCCCGGCACCGACCACGCGGGCATCGCCACGCAGATGCTCGTGGCGCAGCACCTGGAGAAGGAAGAGGGCCTGTCCCGCCACGACCTCGGTCGGGAGGCCTTCGTAGAGCGCGTCTGGGACTGGAAACGTGAATACCATGCGCGAATCACCCGCCAGTCCCGGCGCATCGGGATCTCGGTGGACTGGGAGCGGGAGCGCTTTACCCTCGATGAGGGCCTGTCCAAGGCGGTCCGTGAGGCCTTCGTAACCCTCTTCGATGAGGGCCTGCTCTACCGCGCCCAACGCATGGTGAACTGGTCTCCCGGTCTCCATACTGTCCTCTCGGATCTCGAGGTGGATCACAAGGACGTCCCTGGCCACTACTGGCACATCGCATACCCCGTCGTGGGGAACGAGACTCGGCGCATTGTCGTGGCCACTACCCGGCCCGAGACGATGCTCGGCGACACCGCGGTTGCGGTACACCCCGAAGACGAGCGGTACGCGGATCTCATCGGCCAGGAGGTCCACCTGCCCCTCACCGGCCGGACGATCCCCATCATCGCCGACGGGATCCTGGCGGATCCCGAGAAGGGGACCGGCGCGGTGAAGGTGACGCCGGCGCATGACCCCAACGACTTCGAATGCGGCAAGCGAAACGACCTGGCGCTCATCGACATCTTCAACGACGACGCGTCCCTCAACGACGAGGTACCCGAGCGGTACCGGGGCATGGAGCGCTTCGCGGCGCGAGCATTGGTCGTTGAGGATCTCGAGGCCGAGGGCGTCCTCGTGAAGGTCGAGGAGGTATCCCACTCCGTGGGTCATTGTCAGCGCAGCGGCGTGATGGTGGAGCCCAAGGTCTCGTGGCAGTGGTTCCTCAAGATGGGGCCGCCCGAGGACACCTCCAGCATCGCCGGCGCCGCGATCGAGGCCGTGCGCGACGGCCGGATCCGGTTCATCCCGGAGCGGTGGACCGCGGAGTACTATCGCTGGCTCGAGGACATCCGGGACTGGTGCGTGTCCCGCCAGCTCTGGTGG
>CAZNWW010000334.1:0-5205 GCA_964576155.1 uncultured Myxococcales bacterium
TTGAACTTCGGTGCGGTTGTGTCCGAGCATCTCAACCGGGGAGTTTCTTAGGAGCGCAGCCGAGGGACCTCAGGCGCCGCAGTGCGACACCTGAGGTCCTTCGACTCCCTTCGGTCGCTCAGGATGACTACCGGCTTGGCACATCCACCCCCAGACGGTAGGATTCCCGGAGCTGGACCGATTCCCGGAGACGCGCATGAAGCCGGCCCGAATCCTGCTCCTCCTCATCCCCCTCCTCGCCCTTGTCGGCTGCGTGGAGAAGTACTCATATCAGCACGTGAGCCCGGACGTCGTTGCACCCGGTGACGACGTCGATGCTTCCGGAGAAGCGGATCTCGTCCTGGAGATTGTGCTGTTCGACACCCCGCCCGATACCCCCACGGACACCCCGTAGCCTCCGGAAGATACGCCGATCGATACCCCTGACGACACGCCGATCGATACCCCCGACGACACGCCGATCGATACCCCCGACGACACGCCGATCGATACCCCCGATGATGTGCCCGTAGATACCCCGAACGAGGACGTCTGTGTACCCGAATGCGAGGGCAAGGACTGCGGCGTTGATGGCTGCGGCGGCGACTGTGGTGCGTGTGGGGATGGCTACTTCTGCAATACAGGAAACTGCGTCCCGGACTGCGTAGCGCTTTGTTTGGAACAGGAGTGCGGGAAGGCGGGGCCGGAGGACTTGTGCAACTGCGGTGACTGCGATGACGCCGATCCTTGCACCGACGACGACTGCGTGGAGGACATCTGTGTAGCCACTCCGAGCAGCGGCGCCACCTGTGACGACGGCAACCCCTGCACCGGCGGCGATGTCTGCCTGGAGGGGAGCTGCAGCGGGGAGTTCCTGCCCCTGGAGCAGCTCATCGGCCTCGAGTGCACCTGCGCCACCGACGAGGACTGCCTCCCCCTCGACGACGGCAACCTCTGCAACGGGACTCTTTTCTGTACCGAGGATCCCGGCGAGGGCTACCTGATCTGCATGATAGACCCCGAAACGTCGCTCACCTGTGGCGACGACTTCGACTGCACCGTTGACTCCTGCGTGCCCGAGACGGGATGCCTGTACCAGGAGCAGGATGGGGATTGCGACGACGACAACCCCTGCACCGAGGACGTCTGCGACGCCGAGAAGGGCTGCCTGTTCGACGTCGTACCCGTCGAAGGCTTTCAATGCGACGACGGGAATCCCTGCACCGAGGAGACGGTCTGCACGGACGGCGCCTGCCAGGGCGGAGACCTGGTGAACTGCGATGACGAGAATCCCTGCACCGAGGATCTCTGCGAGGATCCCGGGGGTTGCATCCACCCGAACCAGGAGGGCGCCTGCGATGACGGTGACCCCTGCTCCCTCAGTGACGCCTGCTTGGGTGGGGTATGCTTCCCCGGGGTCGCTGAGCTTTCCTGTGACGACGGCTTCCTCTGTACGCTCAACGTCTGCACCCCCTTTGTCGGTTGCGAGTATCCGTCGGTGGAGGACGAGACCCCCTGTGGCGAGGGCTTGCATTGCATTTCGGGTGCGTGTCAGCCCTTCTGTGTATCGGACTGCTTCGAAAAGGACTGCGGTGATGACGGCTGTGGGGGCATCTGTGGGTATTGCTCCGTCGGAGAGGTCTGCGTGGCGGGGAGCTGCGGGCCGGCGACGGAGGAGGACCTGGACCACGACGATGTCTGCCCCCTGGATACCTGCGAGTTCATGGATACGGACACCTGTCCGACGGTGTGGAACCCGGACAACGAGGCGGCGGTATGCCAGGGCCTCTTTGTCTCCTATCCGGTGTCCCGGGCCCTGACCCTGGGCCAGGACGCGCCGGGCGCCGGCTCCACCTGGCGGCGCACCCACGAGCCCATTGAGGTCCCACTCCATAGCGGCTTCCTTGATGCGACCGTGGTGGGGTACTACCCGCTGGCGGGGGATGGGGTCGACCACTCGGACCTCGACAACGATATGGTCCTCAATATTGACGTAAGCTACAGCCTGGGCCCCTTCGGCGGCGCGGGCGGCGCCCTCTCCCTGGACGGGCAGCAATGCGCCGGGATCCCTGAGGTCCCCGAGCACGCGCTGGACGCGGGCACCCTCATGCTCTGGTTCAAGCTGGACCAGCCTCATGGCCCCGGCGCAACGGTCCGGGCGCTGGTAGACAAGCAGGGGAGCGAGGGCGCGTACGCGTTGACTTTGATCCTGGACTCCGACGGCCGCATCACCTTCGGCGTCTACCCATCCATGGGGATCGAGTCGCAGACCACGACCTGGGACACCGGCTGGCACCACGTCGCGGCGGTCTGGGGACCCGACGGAGACATCCTCATGGTGGACGGCATGTTGGAGGCATCCACCACCTGGCCCTCCGCCGGCCTGTCCATCACCGGCGATGATTTTACCGTCGGGTGCGTGGATTATGAGACGCCGTCCCTCGGCTTTGCCGGCGACATCGCAGATCTGGTGTTCCTCTCCCGGGCCGCGAAGCCGGGCGAGTTAGCGAGCTATATTTCAGCGAGCGCGCGCTGGGGGACGAACCTCATTCCCGGCACCCAGGCGGACTGGGACGACCTCCGGGTCACCGAGATCTCCGATCTCGGGGACGGTGAGCACCACGTTCCCTTCGAGGTCGTGGGGCCCCGCCCCCACTCGGACACCGCTTGCCCTGCGATGTACCAGGCCACCCCGACCGCGGACATCCCGGAGATCAGGCACCGAGAGGACCTCTGTGGCGTGGTGGGATACTGGCGCTTCGATGGAGACGGCCTCTCCGTCCCGCCGAGCCCCTCCCTCACCGCCAACCCCGTAGGGGCCTTCTCCGTAGCTCGGGGTCGCTTCGGTGATCTGCCCGGGGCGATCTCCGTCGGTATACCGGAGGACGGGCTGGCGACCGTGGGCGGTGCGTCGCCGCTCGACGTGGGCACCAACGACTTGACCGTGGAGTTCTGGTTCCGGGCGGCCAGCCCTGCGAGTTGGGTGGTGCCGATCATCCAGAAGAAGCACACGATCGCCCCTGTGAAAGGCTTCGCCGTGGTCTACTCCCATGGCAACGGGCAGGTGAGCTGCGAGTTCTTCGCGTGGGAGATGGGGGTGATCTCCTCCCAGGTGCGGGTGGACGACGGGGCCTGGCACCACGTGGCCTGTGTGCTGGATCAGGGGGCAGCCCCGACCGGCGTGCTACGGATCCACGTCGATGGCATCGAGACGAACCATGCGGAGTTGGACTCGCCGTTCGGGTCCATGGACAACACAGAATCCCTGGAGTTCTTCTCCGCGACCATCGATGGTGCGACCTTTGACATGGAGTTGGACGAGGTCCTGATCCACGACACGGCCAAGTCTCGAGAGTATCTCCGGCGGCGCGCGGCGCCCACCGTTCCCACGGTCCGGTTCCTGGCCTCCACGTCAGCGACCGCCAATGGCGACATTTACCCCTGGAACGAATACACACTCCACCGGGCCGGTGGCTCAGTGAACCTCTCCCGCCCCTTCGTCAAGTCTAAGGATGGCGATGTCTGCTGGGGGCTCCTGTCCCCCTGCATGGGCTACAGCGGCTGGTGGCGCTTCGATGAGGGCGGCGGTGCACTGGCGCTCGATTCGTCGACCAACTGTAACGACGGGGAGGTGACCGATGGGGTCTGGGGGCCTGGGAGGGCCGGGAGCGCGCTCCTGTTCAACGGGGTCTCCACCCATGTCCAGGTCCCTCACCACGAGAGCCTGTCCGTCCCCCAGTTCGTCATGGAGACCTCCATCGCCTTCGATGCGAGCACGGACAACCAATACGCGGGGGTGATCCTCAAGGGCTGGGCCAAGGGCCCGGCCTCCCCGAACGACGTGGTCAACTACATGCTCTTCAAGCGGGGCAACGAGAAGATCCGCAGCTTCTATGAACACGCCAACGGGAACGATGACTACAAGGACTCGATCGATTCTGTCACTTTCGGGGTCTGGCAGCGCTGGCTGGGCCAATGGGAGTTCGCCAAGCTCGAGGTGTTCCTGGAGGATGCGTCCTCGGGTTACATCGTCTCCGGGTCCGGGCCGGGGGTCAACTCTCGGGACCTGTGGTTCGGGGTGAACAACGACACTTGCGTTCAACCGGGTCCCCAGGCTGCGTGCCTGACCGAGCATCTCCACGGCGCCATCGACTCGATCCGGATCCTGGACAGGATCCTCACCACCGACGAGTTCCTCCACTACCCCACCACCTGGAGCCTCGGGGATCTGGTTCAGTAATCCGTAGCAAGCATCTCTATTCCTGGCAGTTTCCGTCCGGCGCGGGGGCGAAGATGACGGGATCGACCTGGCCCGGCTCGCCGGGTCCCTCTGCGGCAGCGTAGGTGATGAAGTTCGCGTCCATCCACGCTGTGTAGTCCGGGACGGTATCGAGCATGGCCAGGACCATGCGGATCCCGATCCCGTAGACGTTTACATCGCAGGTGAGCGGGATCTCGTCGAAGAGTTCGAGGGTGGGGTTCTTTGGGCAGAGGGGCATCCCCTCCGCGCCGGGGGTGCAGCCCTGGATGGCGTCGGCGCAGTATTCGCTGATGACGATGGACTTTATGTCTGCTGCCCCGGGGGAGAGATCCACAGTAGCGTGGAGGAGGCCGTCGGAGATCCCCGGCGTGTCGTTCAGGCGCCCCTCGAAAACGAGATCGACCAGGTCGACTCGGATGGCCCAGCCGGGCTTGAGGGGCAGCCCGAAGGCCTGCCCCAGGTCGAAGGTCAGGGTCGCCGGGCTGGTGATGGCGCAGGGGTCGTCCACCGCGAAGCTCACGGGCAGGCAGGGGCCGCCGTCCAGGGCGCCGACGTATGGCGGCTTGCCCGGCACGCCGTTGCCCACGAAGCGTCCCGCGGCCAGGCGCGCAGGGATCGCCAGACCCGACGGGTCCGGCAGGCCCACATCGAAGACCATGGGCAACATGGTGACCGCCTCTTCGAGATAGGTGCCGAAGCCCTCCGGGGTCGCGGCTGCGTCGGTGAGGTAGATGGGGACTCCTTCGTAGTCCGAGCGGGACCAGAGGTGCAGGTGCCCGGCGAAGACCGCCAGGATGGTCTCGCCGTGGTCGGCGATGGTGGACTCCAGGGAGATCTCGTCGTCCTCGAGGACCGTCGAGGGGGGGTGGTGCATGAAGAGCACCGCGGGGCGCCCGTCGGAGAGTAGGCCGTCCAGCCACTCGAGCTGTTCCCGGCCCGCGCTGCCGTTCAAACCGTCGCTGATA
>CAZNWW010000335.1:0-5177 GCA_964576155.1 uncultured Myxococcales bacterium
CTGCGCGGGGACCTCGTCCAGGTGTTTCGGCCGCAGCGGAGCCGCACCGCGCACGCTGAGGCCCGGCACCTCGCCGGAACCCGTCCCACCAGCCTCGCGTTCCAAGACGCGACGGGCATCCCCGCTGAACGAGTGCTCGTGGACACACTCCAGGACACCTTCGTGGTCCTGGGACCGAAACATCGGACCCATGTGTTCACTCGGGATGGACGCCACGTAACGAGCCTGGTGCTTGAACATAGGGAAACCGAGCGTAAGATCGGGAAGCGCCGCTGGCGCCCGGCGGATCCCGACGAGGCCAACGCCCTCCAGGACGCCCTGGCCCAGAGCCGAACCAAGCCCTCAGATCGGGAGAAATCGCCATGAGGACCCTCGTAGTAGCCCTGATCATCGCTACCCTGTTCACCCCGGAGACCGCCACAGCCATGGAGCAGGAGATGCCGTTCTCCAAGGGACGGTTTCGGCTCTCCGGAGGCGGCGGAACGACTTTCGGCGGCGGCGGGTTCGTCCTGGCCCTCGGCTTCGGATACTTCGTCCTGGATGGACTGGAGGTCGGCCTCGACGGGGACATCTGGCTAGGTGGGGATCCACTGATGGGGAGCCTCGCTCCGCAGGTACGCTATCTCCTCCCGTACATCTATCCTGTGATCCCATATGTCGGGATCTTCTATAGGCACAGATTCATCGAGAAGCCCTGGGACGACCAGGACTTCTTTGGGGGCCGCGTCGGCATGTTGATCTCCATCGACAACCGCTTCATGTTCGGTGGCGGTGTGGTCATGCAGTATGCCTTTCAGGACTTTGTTGAGGAGCGCTTCGACTACTACCCCGAGATAACGCTCAACTTCACTTTCTGAGACGGAATCAAACAAGGAATGAAGGCTCCGGCGGGAACCCCCGTTTACCCGCCGGAGACCTCCGTTCTTGCTGGTAGCCTGTGCACTCCGTAAATGAGGTCAAGTCCTCGCCCTCGCGAATCGCTTGAAATCCCCCCTTACCTATGCCAATAGCTGTTGTCCGGAATCTGTGAGATGCACAGGAGACGCTCATGTCTGACATTCGTCCGTTCCGTGGTTATCGACCCCATCCCGATCATGTCAGGGCCATCGCCAGCCCTCCGTACGACGTGCTGAACTCCGACGAGGCGCGGCAGATGGCGCAACACAATCCGCTGTCCTTCCTGCGCGTGGTCAAGGCCGAGATCGACTTCGAACCCGGGGTCAGCCTCTACTCGAACGAGATCTACGAGCGGAGCGCAGAGAACCTGCAGGCCCTGATTCGGGACGGGAACCTGGTGCGAGAGGTCGCGGATGCATTCTACGTGTACCAGCTCCGCATGGGCGATCACATTCAGCGGGGACTGGTCTGCGGCACCAGCGTCCAGGAGTACGAGGACGGGCTGGTGAAAAAACACGAGTTCACCCGCCGGGAGAAGGAGGACGACAGGGCCCGACATATGAAGACCCTGATGGCCAACGCAGGGCCCGTGCTCTTGACCTACAGGGCGAACGCCGACGTAGACGCGCTGGTGGACGGGATCTGCCGGGACGCGCCAGTGTACGACTACACAGCGGACGACGGCATCGGTCACACCCTCTGGGTGATCGCCGAGCCAGACCTCGTGGCGAAGCTCCGTGGCGCATTCGAGGGCGTCGAGGCCCTCTACGTCGCCGACGGTCACCATCGCTCGGCGTCCGCGTTCCGGGTGCGCAACAACCTGCGCGCTCAGAACCCGGACCACACCGGCGATGAGCTGTACAACCACTTCCTTGCTGTGGTCTTCCCGGATAACCAGCTCCGAATCATGTCCTACAACCGTGTCGTGAAGGACCTGAACGGCCTCACCAGGGAGGGCCTCCTCGCTGCGCTCGAAGAGCGCTTCGAGATCGCCCCGGCGGACACCGCCGACCCGCCGGCGCCCAAGCAGTTCGGGATGTACCTTGACCGCGCATGGTACCGCCTCACAGCGAAGGCCGGGACCTACCCCGCAGGAGACCCGGTCAAGTCACTGGACGTCGCTGTACTGCAGAACAACCTGCTGGCCCCGGTCTTCGGTGTCGAGGATCCCCGCACCGACAAGCGCATCGATTTCGTCGGCGGAATCCGCGGCACGAAGGAGCTGGAGCGGCGCTGCGCTGTGGACATGGAGGTCGCGTTCGCCCTCTATCCCACCGGGGTGGACCAGCTCATGGCCATCGCCGACGCTGGGGAGGTCATGCCACCAAAATCCACTTGGTTCGAGCCGAAGCTGCGGAGCGGCGTAGTAGTCCGCAGCCTTGAAGAGGAAGAGTGAAAGAGGAGGAACTCCCATGCTGATCCTGATTTCCGACGCGTTCGACACCCACCTGCCTCAGAAGCTCGCAGACTTCGGTGAGGTCACCGACGACAAGTCCCGCCTGCCGGAGGCGGACATTGTCATGATCCGTTCGAAGACCAAGGCCACCCGTGAATACATCGACTCCGCACCCAACCTGAAGCTGATCATCCGCGGCGGCGTCGGCATCGACAACATCGACTCCGCGTATGCCGCGACCAGAGGCATCGAGGTGCGCAACACGCCGAAGGCATCGGGCATCGCCGTGGCCGAGCTGGCCTTCGCCATGATGATAGCCGTGCCCAACCACATCGTGGCTGCGCACAACGGCATGGCAAGAGGTGACTGGCTCAAGAAGCAGCTCAAGCGCACCGAGCTCTGCGGCAAGACCGTCTGCCTCCTGGGCGCGGGCAACATCGCCATGGAGTTTGCGAAGCGCTGCCAGACCTTCGGCATGGCCGTCAAGGCATTCCGCAAGTCGGGCAAGCCCGCAGAGTACGCGGACGTGAAGGCGACCCTGAGCGAGGCCCTGGAAGGCGCAGACTACGTATCCATCCACCTGCCCAAGACATCGGAGACCACCGGCCTGGTGAACGCAGACGCTATCTCGTTGATGAAGGATGGGGTGGTCGTCATAAACACCGGCCGCGGCGTGGTCGTGGACGCTGACGCCATGGCAAAGGCCCTGGAGAGCGGCAAGGTCGCCTGCTACGCCACGGACGTGTGGCCCAAGGACCCGCCGGCGGAGGACCACCCGATCCTGAAGGCGCCCAACACGCTGATGATCCCGCATCTGGGCGCCAGCTCGAAGGAGAACCTGCTGAGGGTGGGCGCCGAGGCGCTCGCCATCGTAAGTGAATTCGTAAACAAGGGGTGATGTGATGAGCCGGATCTACAACTTCAGCGCGGGTCCCGCGACCCTCCCGCTCCCGGTCCTCGAGCAGGCCCGGGACGACTTCGTGGACTACAAGGGCACCGGGATGTCCCTGGTGGAATCCAGCCACCGCGGCAAGGCCTACGACAAGGTGCATTATGAGGCCATCGGCCTCTTCAGGGAGCTGCTCGGTCTGCCGGACAACTACAAGGTCCTTCTCCTCGGCGGCGGCGCGACCCTGCAGTTCTCCATGATCCCCCTGAACCTCATGCCCGAGGGCGGATCCTGTGACTTCACCCTCACCGGGACCTGGGCCAAGAAGGCCTATAGCGACGCCGGGAAAGTCGGGAACGTCAACCTGGTCTACGACGGCACCGAGGAGAAGTTCACCCGGATGCCGAGCCCGTCGGAGCTGACCCTGGATCCGGACGCGGCGTACTTTCACCTGACGTCCAACGAGACAATAGCGGGCACCCAGTGGAAGGAGTGGCCGAACAGCGGCCGCGTGCCCATGGTCTGCGACATGTCCTCGGACATCATGAGCCGGCCGATCCCCGTGGAGAAGTTCGGGCTGATCTACGCGGGCGCCCAGAAGAACCTCGGACCGTCAGGCCTCGGCGTGGTGATCATCCGCGAGGACCTCATCGATCGGAACCCGCGGGACCTCACCGCGTACCTGAAGTATGCGACCCACGCGAAATCGGACAGCCTCTACAACACGCCGCCCGTCTTCCCGATCTGGATGGTGAAGATGGTCCTGGAGTGGGTAAAGGACCACGGCGGCCTCACCGCCATGGAGACCCTCGCCAGGGAGCGGTCCGACCTGCTGTACGACTGCATGGCCAACTCCGGCGGATACTACCGCTGCCCCGTGGACGAAAAAACTCGGTCCACCATGAACGTGGTCTGGCGCCTCCCCACCGAGGATCTGGAGAAGCAGTTCATCGCCGAGGCCCTGGAGCTCGGCTTCTCGGGCCTCAAGGGCCACCGCTCGGTCGGGGGCTGCCGAGCCTCGATCTACAACGCCATGCCGGTCGAAGGCATCACCAGCCTCGTAGAGTTCATGAACGAGTTCCAGCGCAAGAACGGATAGGAAGCCCCTCCCTGGAAATACCAGACGTGAGCGTGTCGGAGCACCCTTCGTAGCTCGCAGAGCGAAGTAGGGCGAACGTCCCGCACCGATCGTCCAACCCGCTTCCCAACAAAACGAACTGGGTTTTCACCTTACCAATCTCGAAGTACGGTGCGGTTGTGTCGCAGCATCCAACATCTGGCTCAGCAAAAAAAAACCTCCCCAACGCCAGCGCGAGGAACTAAGCATCGAACCCCTGATGGATTGACAACCGCAGGCTGTCGGCCAATGATCAGGATTGATCAAACTGCCAAGAGGCTCAATCATGGCTGAAGACGTGGTTGTCGTCCTGGTGACCTGCGCCACGATGGACGATGCGACGCGGATCGCAAAGCATGTCATCGAAGGCCGGAAGGCCGCCTGCGTCAACATCCTCCCCCAGCTCCGCTCGATCTATCGCTGGGAGGGAGAGATCCATGACGAAGAGGAGCTGCTGCTCCTGATGAAGACCACCCGGGAGATGTTCGAGGCATTGAGCACCGCAGTCCGGGAGGTGCATCCCTACTCAGTGCCGGAGATCATCGCGCTCCCCATCACCGACGGCTACGACGGCTACCTGCGCTGGGTCCAGGAGAACGTCGGTTCAATCAAAGACCCTTCGTAGGGCCGCTCCAGCCTCTTCCATCCCCAAGCGATCCAGATCTTCTGCCAGACGACGCAGCCTGGGCTCGACCTCGGGGCGAATCGGCGAAGTCGAGAGCTCCACGGCGGCCTCGAGGCCCTCTCTGACATTCCCGGAGAGGATCCGGTACCGCACCTGGTTGGCACGGCTGGGCGAGTGAAGCGGACAGAGATCTGCAGCCCGGTTCGCGGCCTCCATCGCGAAGTCGACTTGACCTTGGAGCCCCTTCAACACA
>CAZNWW010000336.1:0-5163 GCA_964576155.1 uncultured Myxococcales bacterium
TTTGCCGCCTCCGGGTTATGGGTTTGTCTGGGGGCCGCCGCCCACACCCTTTTTGGGGGTGGCCGCCCACTCACAACCCATGACCCGGGAGCGTAGAGGCACCAGACCGTCGCACGGCACCAAGTCCATCCGTTGCACGGCACCAGGCCATCCCGCCTTCCGCCACCCGTCACCCGTGCCGCCCGAGCCCGCCTCTACGAGCCCGAGACCCCGGAGTCGGGCCTCAAGGCCCTCCCACAAGGGAGAATCGGGGCGGGACGCAGGCTGCGCCCAGTCGCACAGAGGATTCGGGCTTCGGGCTCGTATGGGCGGGCTCGGACGACGGGAGAGCGGGGAGCGGTCGACGGGCCAGACTTACCGGCTGTTAGCGTTCGGAAACGACTCTGGCAACGGACAGGTTTCGCTATTCAGATGATCCCTCAACTTTTGATGCGATTGCCCTGGGACTCACAACTGACTCAGTCAGACGCAACACGATTCGGGCCACGCACCTTGGCGAGACGTTCATCTTCGTCGAGGATCGACCAGTAGAGGGAGGAGGCGTAGACCTTCTGGTAGCGCTCCGTCGCGAGGCGGCGCCCTTCGACGCCGTGAGTGAGGAAGCCGAGCTCCACCACCACCGCGGCCATCTCCGCGCCCCGAAGCACAAGCGCCGGCATGTCTTTGATCCCCCGAATCCTGGACCCGGTGCGCTTGCTCATGCGCTCGGTGAGGTGATCAGCGAAATCCTTGGCGCGGTCGTGAGCGGAATGCTGAAAGAGATCCTTTACAACTGCGGCGGAGCTGTCGGTCTCCGCTGCGGCCAGGCGCCCTGTTCTTGCGACCCTGCGGGTGGCCAGCTTCTCGCTCTCCTCCTGAAGGGCAGCGTCGCTGAGCACGAAGGTCTCGATGCCGTTGGCACGGGTGTTGAACGAGGCGTTGCAGTGGATGCTTATGAAGATGTCCGCCTTCTCCCTGTTGGCTACGCCGATGCGCTCCTCGAAGGAGACGTCCTTGTCAGAGTCACGGGTCAGCAGCACTCGTATGTCAGTACGGATCTCCAGGAGATGCTTGAGTTTCTTGGCGATGCTGAGGTTGATGTCCTTCTCGTACACGCCGGTGGTGCCCAGCGCGCCGAGGTTCTCACCGCCGTGCCCGGGATCGATGACTACGGTGCGGATGACGTCGGCCTGGTAGGTCTTCTCCTGTGCGGTCGCGCTTGCAGCCACGAGGAGGATGATAATGAGGGGCAGGATTCTAGGCATGTCGACCTCCAGGCTAGTCCTGGAGTAAGGCTAACATCAGCACGTCACTGAGCAATAATTCAGCCTTCGAAGCCTTCGCCATCACGGAGGCGCGCGCCGTTGGCGAATGCAGCGGCGTCCACGGCGCGCTTGCCCTCGAGCTGGACCCGGCTCAGCCAGATGGAGCCCTCACCGCAGGCGACGCCGATGCGTCCTGACGCGTCCAGCCCCAGGATCGTTCCGGGGGACTCATCCGCCCCCTCCCCGACCGTCACCGGCGGGAAGAGCTTGAGGAGCTTGCCCCGGAATTTGGTCCAGGAACCCGGCCATGGGTGAAAGCCGCGCAGCCTGGATTCTATTTCGTCGGCGACCTGGGACCAATCCAGTCGACCGCTGTCTCGCGTGAGCATGGGGGCGATGGTCGCGCTCGCGTCGTCCTGCGAAATCGCAGACACACGATCGGCCTCGATCGCATCCAGGGTCTCGAGGAGGAGGTCCGCGCCCAGATCCGCCAAGCGGTCGTGTATGACGTCCGCAGTGTCGTCGGGTCCCAGGGGTACCTTGACCTGGCGCAGTATGTCCCCGGTATCCATGCCCTCGTCCATCAGCATGATGCTGACACCGGTCTGTCGGTCACCCCTCGCAATGGACCACTGGATGGGTGCAGGACCCCGATACAGGGGCAGCAGCGAGGGGTGAACGTTGATACAACCGTGGCGAGGATGCTCCAGCACCGCTGAGGGCAGGATTCGGCCATAGGCCGCAACGAGGATTGCGTCGGGCCGCCTGGCATCGAGCCATTCGATGAACCGGCGTCCGAGGTTCCGGGGCTGGTAGACGTCGAATCCGTGGGCCAGCGCGATGGCCTTCACCGGCGGCGCTTGAGGCTCCCGTCGCCGGCCTCGGACACGGTCCGGCTGGCAGACGACACCAACCAGGGGGTGCGGCCCGGTCCGGACTCTGTCCAGGATCCGGGCAGCGAAATCGGGGGTCCCCATGAAGACGATGTTCATGGAGCCTTAGGATCGTCAGGGGTGCCGAAGCGCTCCTCGTTCTGCTTCCGCGTGTACTCCCGAAGGAGAAACTTGCGCTGGAGAGGGCTCACGCGCTGGGTGAAAAGGATCCCGTCCAGGTGATCGATCTCGTGCTGCAGGGCCACCGCTACGAGCTCCTCGCCCTCGACTTCGACCGCGTCGCCGTTCAGGTCCAGGGCCTCGACCTTCACGTAGTTGGAGCGCTTCACCTTACCAAGGACACCGGGCAGGCTGAGGCAGCCCTCCTCCCAGATGATGTCTCCCTTGCGTGCGGTGATCTCCGGATTCAACAGGACGAGCTGACTCGTCCCTGCTCCTCGGTGCTCGCTGCCATGTCCAGGACGATCATCCGGATTGAACGGCCTACCTGGGGCGCGGCGAGGCCGATGCCGCTGTTCTTGTACATGATCTCGAACATGTCCGCAGCGAGGGTCTTCAACGCGTCGTCGAAGGTCTCCACCGGCGCGGCGATCTTGCTCAGGACATCGGACGGGTGGGTTTCAATCGTGAGCTGGGCCATCGTGGCCTCCCTCCAGGTCATCTGTTAGTCGGGCGAGCCCGAGGGAGTAGCGCTCCCTCAGTTCGGGATCGGAGAGGATCCGCCAGGCCTCCCTGATCGACCAGCGGATCTCCTCGATCTCAGCGGCTTCGAGCCCTGCGGCGGGCTCCTCGGCTGCGCGGTCCAGGAGCATCATCAGCTCCCGGGCGCGTCGGGCTACTTCAGCGAAGGGCGCGTCACGGGTCAGGCCCAGGATCTCGAAATACGAACCGAAGCGGGATCGTTCAAGGAGCAGCGTCAGGCCGGGGCCAGTGGGCGCGTGGACGACATCGCGGCTTGTCATCACTCATCGTCTCCGACCTTCTTCGAGACCTTCCAGTTGGTCCCCAAGAGGGAGTCCATGAGCACGATGCCGCATTCGCAGAGCTTGTCGCGGAGGCGGTCTGACTCCGCGAAGTCCTTGTTGGTTCGCGCCGCTGCCCGGCGCTTGATGGTGGCGATGATCTCTACGGGGTTGATGCCCATGCGACCGCAGTCCAGGCGGCAGATCTCCGCCAGCTCTGTCACCGGGTCCCGGCTGAGCACCCCGAAGATCGTCCCGACGGTGCCGAAGATCTCGCGGATACGGCGGAGGGTCTCGATGCGGCCCATGTTTTTGCGCTTCCGCTTTACGGTTTCGTTGGCCAGCTTGGCGAGGTCCGACAGGTAGCCCAGGGCCTGCGCTGAGTTGAAGTCGTCGTCCATGGCGGCCTCGATGCGATCCACGACGCCGTCGAGGACCCGGGCGCCCAGGATCTCGCCTCCTTCGGGGCCGCCGGCCTCCAGGGCCGCGTCCACCAACTGGAGGGTCTCATAGAAGTACTCCAATCGGGCGGTGGCATCCTCCAGGTTCTGGTCGGAGAAGTTCAGCGGGCTCCGGTAGTGGGTCCCGAGGAGGAAGAGACGCAGGGCCTCGGGATGGTACCGGTCCAGGACGTCCGAGATGGTGAAGAAGTTGTCCAGGGACTTGGACATCTTCTGCGAGTCGATGTTGACGAAGCCGTTGTGCATCCAGTGGCGCACGAAGGGGCTCACGCCGGTGGCGGCCTCGGATTGCGCAATCTCGTTCTCGTGGTGGGGGAAGACGAGGTCCATCCCCCCGCCGTGGATGTCGAAGGTGACGCCCAGGTGGGCCTTGCTCATCGCCGAGCACTCGATGTGCCACCCCGGGCGGCCCGGGCCCCAGGGGGAGTCCCACGCAGGCTCTCCCTCCTTGGAGGGTTTCCAGAGGACGAAGTCCATGGGGCTCTTCTTGTTGGGATCCTCGTCCACCCGCTCGCTGGCGCCGGCCTGCATGTCGTCCAGGTTCCGGCCCGAGAGCTTTCCGTAGGTCGGGAAGGTAGCGATGTCGAAGTACACCGAGCCGCCGGCGACGTATGCATGGCCGTTGTCGATGATGGCCTGGATGGTCTCCACGATCTGGGGCACGTGGTCCGTGACCCGTGGCTCCACGTCGGGGCGGAGGCAGCCCAGGCGGTCCATGTCCTCGTGGTAATGCGCAATGTTCTCCGATGCGAGGTCCCGCGGGCTCACACCCATCTCGCTTGCGCGCTTGATGATCTTGTCGTCCACGTCGGTGAAGTTGCGGACGTAGGTGACCTGGAGTCCGGCGTGCTTCAGATAGCGATACACCACGTCGAAGGCTATGTAGCATCTGGCATGCCCGATGTGGGAGCGGTCATAGACCGTGACGCCGCAGACGTACATCGACACCTTCCCCGGTTCCCGGGGGGCGAGATCTTCTTTGGTGCGCATCATGGTGTTGTAGAGACGGATCGCCATCTGGAACTCCTGTCGATCGGTGTCAACACGTCAACCGCGGAACATTATAGTGAAGGTGTGATTCCTGCAAGACGGACGGGGGAATCGGCTCACTTGTGCCGCAACCAATGCCGCCACTTGCGCTGCGCCGCACGGGGCTCCAGAACTCGTTCGAGGTCTTCGCCCGTCATCAAACATAGGAGCCGCTGTGCGTGATATGAAACCTCGGCTTTGCCTCCCGTGGCACGCACCAGCTCTTGGTGCCGCTTCTTTCTCTTCCTGTGTTCCACATCAAAACCCCGACCCTCGAGGGCCTCGCGGGACCAGTCGTCGTACTTCTTCTTTCGGTGCTTCTTCCACCAGCTGTCCCAGCAACGGCGGGCCGCCTTACCAGTGGACGAGGTCCTTCGGCAGGGTGGTCCCTTGAGACCGGTTAGCAACTTGAGGCCGGCGGCTGCGCCGCTCCTGACTCCTGTGGCCTCATGGATGAGGAACGGAAGCAGCCGCGGCAGATCATCTCTTGCCCGTGATCGGCCGAGGGTCTCCAGGGCGACGGCCAGGGTCCTGGGGCCGGTGCCTTCCCGGTCAAGGAGCTTGCGACAGGTGC
>CAZNWW010000337.1:0-854 GCA_964576155.1 uncultured Myxococcales bacterium
CCGAGTCCGTGGACGGGCACGGTTCGAGCCGTGGAGCGGGCCATCGAATCCGGGGGAGTTCGACCTCCGCCGTCACCGCCTGGTGCGTGGTATCTCCGGCAGGGGCCGCCTGAAGGTCCCTCCACCCATCGTCGGCTTCGCGCAGATCGACCCGTTCGATCCGGGCCGCACCCTCGGCGATCTCCGGCGACGAATCCGCCGCGGGATCAAGCAGACTGTGACGGATTCGACCGCCCGGGGCCTCGCCCTTGCGCTCACCCTCGGGGAGCGTGGTGCGCTCCCGGACTCTGTCCGCGATGATTTCGTACGCGCAGGCATGGCCCACCTCCTGGCGATCTCCGGACTGCATCTCGCCCTCGGTGCCCTCCTGCTCAGCGGCACCCTGAAGCTCCTCCTCCTGCCCTTCGCCTCCCGTCTCCCAGCGCGAGCCCTCGTCATCGTCCCGCTCCTCGGGTCGGTTCCCCTGGTGCTGACCCAGACCGCGCTCGCCGGTGCTCCGCCGAGCTGCCTCAGGGCCGCAACCATGATCCTCCACCTCGCGGCGGCCCGTCTCCTCGGCCGCCGACCCGACGCGGCCACCGCCCTCGGTCTGGCAGCCCTGGTCAATCTCCTCCATCACCCCGGCGCAATCCATGAGGCGGGATTCCAGCTCAGCTTCGGGGCCACGGCTGCGATCCTCTGGAGCCTCTCACGCCGGAGCGGAGACTCGCCCCGGCGAGCCCTGGCAGGCCCTGCATCGGATCTCGCCCGTATCAGCGTCGCCGCATTCCTCGGGACGGCTCCCTTCGTCGCGTGGCACTTCGGCCCCCTCCCCCTGGCCGGCCCGTTGGTCAACCTGGCCGCGGTCCCGCTGG
>CAZNWW010000337.1:864-5135 GCA_964576155.1 uncultured Myxococcales bacterium
GCTCCCGGGCGCGCTGCTCCTGGGCGCCTGCAGTGCAGCATCGGGTACGGCGCCCCTCGCGCTCGGCTGGTTCTTTGAAGTAGCGACCCGTCTCGAGACCGGCCTCGCAACCGTCGCAGCGGACCTCAGCCCATCCGCGTCGATGGTCCCCGTCGATGCCCCCTGGCTCGCTCTGACCTGCCTCGGCCTCCTCTGGACTCTCCGGGTCGGCCTGCGCCGGGTCCGGCCATGGCTCCTGATCCTCGTTGGAAGTCTCGGGCTCTGCCTTACGATGATCCCTGCTTCGCCCGGACACATGGATGTCTGGCTCCTGGACGTCGGTGAGGGCAATCTGGCGGTCCTCCGCTTGCCCTGCGGCCGTGTACTCTTGATGGATGGCGGTCCACCAGGATCCGGCCGAAGGACCCTGCTGCCCTTCCTGCGATCCCAGGGAATCCGTCGGGTAGACGATCTGGTGATCTCCCACGGCCACGCTGACCACTACTCCGGCGCCCTCGAGGTGTATCGTGACCTGGGCGCGCCGCGTATCATCTCCAACGGATCCCCTTTGATCCACCAAGTGATCGGTCAACTCGTCGAAGCCAACACACAAAGCTGCGTCATCGACAGCCCCGAAGAGGGCATCTGGGACCTCTGCGGCGTTCGCTTTCAATTCATCTCGCCAGGCACAAATGAGGACGATCTGAACCATAACGATCGCTCATTGGTCATTTTCTTGACCGGCCGCAACTTCCGGATACTGTTCACCGGAGACATGGGACCGCGAGGCTGGGCCTTCGCGGCACCACTGCTACCCTCCGGGCGGGTCTCATTGTTGCAGATTCCCCACCATGGCCACCCGTCTCCTCATTTGCCCCCCCTGCTATCCACCCTCAACCCGTTGTTTTCTTTCTGCTTTTCCGATGGTTCCCAAAAAAACGGGGGGAACATGGGGACAAGACGGATCGTCCTTCGTTATTCTTCTGTATATCACATTTCCGGTCTTCATGGTTCGCTGCACTTCAGGGCTGATTTTCCCACATTACGTTTCAGCGGTGGGGCAGAAACCAAAGGATCCCCTTGAAAATACTGGCTCAACCTTTTTAGGATACGGCCGCTCCTCTATTCCAAATGCGATCCAAATTGATCCACTTCAATATAAGACAGTGTTAACCGCTGTTTTTATTCCCTTTTTTTGGTTTTCTAGTAGATCGTTGCTTAGACGACCCCAATATCTGGTACCAGGAGCAGATCTCGTCGCAATGAAGCCATTTTTCTCTCCAGGAGATGGGTTGACGTTTGATCGATATGCCCTGATGATTTGGATCAACCGGGATCAGAAGGGATCACCGTCGGGGTATCCAATTCCTTCTCACCGCCGGGGGGGCATATAGTGTTTTCTGGACGTTACAACGCGAAGCTCGACGGCAAGAACCGGTTCATCCTTCCGGCGAAGCTCCGGAATCAGATCATCCGGACCTGGGGCCACGAGCGACCGCATCTCGTGCTCACCCTCTCATTCTTCAAACCGTGCCTGATCCTCATGTCCGAGGATCAATGGGGATCCATAGGTGACGTGTCATCGGTGGATCTGCTCAGCCCGGCGGTCATGGACAGCTTCCGGCTCATGTCCATGGTGAACTACACCAGCATCGACGATGTGGGCAGGCTGGTGATCCCCGACTATCTCAAGGAGATGGTCGCCATCGATGACAAGCTGACCCTGCTGGGCTGCCGCGCGTACATCGAACTATGGACACCCGCGAAGGCTGACGAAGATCTGCGAAACCTCCAAGCCAACGCGCCGGAGGTCATGGCACGGCTCCGTGAGGAGCTGTCCAGGCAGCGAGGATCCAAACCCCAGGACGGAGAGCAGGGAGCGTGACGGATGAGCGCTATCACCAGCCAGTCCTCCTGCGGGAAATCATCGAACACTTCGCCCCCCTCGGGGGCGTGGTCGTTGACGCGACGATTGGCGGTGCGGGGCACGCCGCTGCTCTCCTCGAGGAGAGCCCGGAGATGTTCCTGGTCGGTGTCGACCAGGACCCGGATGCCCTCACCGAGGCCGCCGCCCGACTGAAGAGTTTCGAAGGACGCTACAAACTGATTCAGAGCAACTTCTCCGAGATCCCGCGAATTCTGAGGGAGATCGGACGGAATGAGGTGCGTGGAGTGTACGCGGATCTTGGAGTATCGAGCCACCAGCTGAACACCGGGGAGAGGGGATTCAGCATCAAGCACGAGGGACCACTCGATATGCGGATGGACCCGGAGGGGACCTCCGCTACCGCTGCCTCCGTCATCGACAACAACAGCCTCCGCGAGTTGGCCGACATCCTCTACAACAATGGTGAAATCCGCACCTCCATTCGCATGGCGAAGGCCCTCAAGACCGCCCGCCGCCGGGGTGCCCTGACCAACACCCGGGAGCTGGCCGAGATCTGCACGGCCACCCTGCCGCGCAAGGGCCGGATCCATCCGGCGACCCTCGTCTTCCAGGCTCTGCGCATTGCGGTCAACGACGAGCTGGAGGCCCTGGATCGCCTCCTGGAGTTCGGCGCGGACGTCGTGGCGCCCGGCGGGCTCCTCGGGGTTATCTCCTTTCACAGCCTGGAGGACCGCCGGGTTAAAAACTCGTTCCGTGACGGCCGTCGCGACGGCACCTGGGAGGTCCTCACATCACGCCCGTTGATCCCGGACGCCCGGGAGGAGCAGGACAACCCGCGAAGCCGATCCGCCAAGCTGCGCGTAGCGCGGAGGAGATCCTGATGCGAGTCCAGGCCACCCGCATGCTGGTCATCTCCATTGTCGCCGTCCTCTTGTTGACTGCCCTCGGACTCTTCTACGTCTGGCGGCACCACCGAATCATCACCATGGGCGCCGAGCTGGGCAAAGTCACCGAGCAGTACCGGGATCTCTGCCGGGAGCGGGATCTGCTCCAGGCCGAGCACGAGACCCTCCGCCGGAGCCCGGACAACCATCGGAAGGCCAGGGAAATGCTGGACATGCGGCCCCCGGTTCCAGAGCAGATCATCAAGGTCCCAGCCAGCGCAGAGTCTGTACAGGAGACGAAATGAAGCAGGTAGGCATCCTCGTGCTCTTGGCCCTCCTGGCGTCCTGTTCGTCGGCCAAGGTCGAGAAGCCTGCGGATAAGAAATCGGACTACCACTTCAAGCTCGGCACCAACTGCTACCTGGATCGGGACATCCCCTGCGCGCTCGCCGAGCTCTACGAGTCCATCGCGCTCAACCCCAAAAACGCCAAGGCCCACCATATGCTGGGCTTCATCTACATGGGCCGTCGGCAGCTCAGCGAGGCGCTCAAGCATATAAGCTACGCGATCGAGCTGGATCCGAAGTTCCACGAAGCTCGGGCCAACATGGGCGTGCTCATGCTTTCCATGGAGGACTGGCAGGGCGCGGTCGACTACCTGATGCCGCTGACGCGTGAGCCCCTCTACCCCACTCCATACCTGGTGAACAACAACATCGGCTGGGCCTACTACAAGCTGAAGAAGTACCCCCTCGCCGAGAAATACCTGAAGATGGCGATCCTCCTGAACCCCAAGATGTGCCTCGCGTACAACAACATCGCCATGGTCCACGAGGTCCGCCGCCAGACCGAGGACGCCATCGATGCGTACAACGAAGCAGTGAAGCTCTGTCCGGACTACCAGGAGCCACTCTTTCACCTGGGTGTCCTTTACCAGAACCTGGCCCGGCACGCCGAGGCTCTCAAGACCCTTCAGAAGTGCATGAAGCTCGACCCTGATGCACAGTACGGCCGGCGCTGTAAGAAGAGGCTCCCGTGAGCCGAACACGAACCCGCCACACCCGCTCCCAGACCCGTGACGAGCAGAGCCTCGGCCTCGGCGCTGCCCGCCGACGCATGGCGGTCCTGTCCCTTCTGGTTGCGGCGCTCATACTCGCAAGCGTCTTCCAGGTCTTCTATCTTCAGACCCGTGAGCACAGCTTCTACGCTGCGCGCGCTGCGCGTGCCCAGGTCAAGAAGCAGACGATCTACCAGAAGCGGGGCCCCGTGGTGGATCGCTCCGGCAACATCCTGGCCCAGACCATCGAGTCCTGCGGCCTGGCCATCCGCAAGAACGAGCTCCGTGACCTCGACGCGGTGGTTCAATACGTGGGCGGACTCACCGGCGTCGACAGCGAGACCTTGTACCGCAAGGCTGACTGCCGCTGGAACTTCTGCTATCTGGTGCGGAACGTGAGCCCCACCATCGGGGACGCCATCCTCGATGTCACCGGGTACGTCCCCGATGACCCCGGCCTGCC
>CAZNWW010000338.1:0-5125 GCA_964576155.1 uncultured Myxococcales bacterium
CCCCTCCGCCCTTCGGGCACCTCCCCCAACAAGGGGGGAGGGTTGTCCTTGCTCAACCGAATGTCGGTTGCTGCGACACAACCGCACCGTACTTCGAGCCTAAGATCCTCCCGCACTGTTCACAGCACCGGGACCTACGAAAAGTGAGCCTGGAGCCTTACCTGAGGGGCGGCGCTAATCCAGAACGTGGATGTTCTTGTCGACGCAGATCTTCTTGAGCTGCTCGGGCCATACGGAGACGGTGACCTCTCCCAGGTGGGCCTTCTGGAGGAGGTACATGTAGGTCCGGGCCTGGCCGATGCCGCCGCCTATGGACAGCGGGATCTCGTCGTTGAGGATCATCTGGTGGTAGGGCATCTCCAGGAAGTCCTGCTGGTCCGTGATCTCGAGCTGCTTCTTCAGGGTGTCCTTGGTGACCCGGATCCCCATGGAAGTAAGCTCGTGTCGGCGCTTGGTCACCGGGTTCCACACCAGGATGTCCCCGTTGAGGCCGTGGGCCGGCTTGCCCGCGGCGGTGGTCGTGGGGGTGACCCAGTCGTCGTAGTCTGCGGCGCGCATCTCGTGGGGGTAGCCGTCGTCCAGGACCCAGCCGATGCCGATGATGAAGACCGCCGGCCACTTCTGCAGAATCGCTGTCTCGCGCTGCTTCCGCGGGAGGTCCGGGAACATCTCGAGGATCTCCTCGGCATGGATGAAGTGCAGCTCCTCGGGGAGCTCCGGGTAGCGGCCCTTCAGCTGCGGGAACATGTCCTGGACCAGGAGGCCGGCGCCCCTGATGACCTTCCAGATCTTCCGGACGGTGGTCTTGAGGGTCTCGAGGGTGCGGTCCTCGTCGGTGATGACCTTCTCCCAATCCCACTGGTCGACGAAGGAGCTGTGGTCGTGATCCAGGAAGTAGTCCTTGCGGATCGCCACGATGGAGGTGTTGATGCCCTCGCCTACCGCGCAGTCGAACTGCTTCAGCGCGAAGCGCTTCCACTTCGTCGCGGCCTGGATGACCTGCGATTCGATGCGCTTCTCGAGGCCGAGGCCCATCTGGAAATCGACGGGGGTCCGGCTGCCGTCGCGATCGAGGTAGTCGTTCATGCCGCTGTTCTTGTCCATGAACAGGGGGGCCTGGATCAGCTGGATGTTGAGGGCCTCGGCTAGGCCGTCCTCGATGTACCGCTTGATCGCGAAGAGACCCTTCATGGTCTCCATGGGGGTCAGCGGCGTGGTGTAATCATCGGGGAGGATCTTCGCGACTTCCTCGTATGTGCTGATACCGGGGCCTGCCAGATCGGCTGTCTTGTCGTTCGACATGATGCTCACCTCTCCATCTGCGTGTACAGCATCCGACACCTCGCCGGATGCCCTGTTTTCAACGTCGTTCGGGGGACGAATACCGCCCGAAAGCCGGACGATAATCGCAAAGGGAAATCGAGGGTGTCAATCAGTTTGTTCCCGCCGGATATTCTAGCCCTTCAAGACCACCAGCGGGGCCAGCCGCACCGCGGGAATCACGATACCCGCGCCGGCCACGGCATTCACCACTTCAGCGACGTCTTTATAGGCCTCGGGGACCTCCTCCCTCACGGTGCCGCGGCTGGCCGCCACGACGTGGATGCCCTTGTGCCGCAGCTCATCCTCGATGGACCGACCTCGGGTTGCTCTCACCGCAGCCCTGCGGCTGAGGACACGACCCGCGCCGTGGGCGCAGCTCCCGAAGGTCAACTCCATGGCCCGGGGCCCACCCACCGCCACGAAGGAGTAGCGCCCCATGTCACCAGGGATCAGCACGGGCTGACCGACGCTGCTGTATGCGTCCGGCACGGCCGGATGCCCCGCAGGCAGTGCGCGGGTCGCCCCCTTGCGGTGGATCAGGACCCGCCTCTTGCGGCCCTCCCAGATGTGGTCTTCGAGCTTGGCGATGTTGTGGGCCACGTCGTAGACCAGTCGTGCGCCGAGATCCGCGGGCCCCACGCCCAGGACCCGGCCCAGGGCCTCCCGAACCAGGTGCGTGATGACCTGCCGGTTGGCGAACGCGAAGTTCGCCGCCGCGGCCATGGCAGCCAGGTAGCGCCTCCCCTCGGGGGACTCGATGGGGACACAGCCGAGCTGACGATCCGGAAACTCGATGCCATAGCGCCGCCCCCCGCGGCCCAGGTTGGCGATGGTGTCGGCGCAGACCTGGTGACCGAGGCCCCGAGAGCCCGTGTGGATCAGGACCGTGACCTGGTCCAGGGTCATTCCCAGGGCGTCGGCCAGACGCTGATCAATGATCCTGTCGACGTAGCCCACCTCGACGAAGTGGTTTCCGCTTCCCAGTGTACCCAGCTGGCCTGCGCCACGCTCACGGGCACGATCACTCAGCGCACGTGCGTCCGCGCCCTGGATCGCCCCCTTGTCTTCGGTGTGGGCAAGATCCGTCTCGGTCCCCCAGCCTCGCTCCACGGCCCATTCGGCGCCCCGCTCCAGGACCCGTGCAAGCTCCTTTCCCTTGACCTGGGAACCACGGGTCGAAGATCCCACCCCCGACGGCACCGACCCGGCGAGGGCCCTCGCTATGCGCTCCCGCAGGTCCAGGATCTCCCGTCGGCGCAGGCGGGTGGCGACCAACCGAACCCCGCAGTTGATGTCATAGCCAACCCCACCAGGGGAGACCACGCCCTCCTTGACATCGAACGCCGCTACACCGCCGATGGGGAAGCCGTACCCCCAGTGGATGTCCGGCATGGCGAGGGACGGCCCGACGATCCCCGGCAGGCACGCCACGTTCACCACCTGGTTCAGGGCCGGATCGTCGCGGATCAAGTCCACCAAGCGGTGGGTGCCGAGTACCCGCCCTTCGACCCGCATCTTCCCCTGTTTGGGGATACGCCAGACGTTTGGTTCGACTTGTTCAAGGCGTGGCATGTCCGCACCTCCCTCCCGCGATCCTACCGCAATCCGCTCCTCGGTGGGAGGGGCGTCCCGCCCCGATTCCCTACGCACGCGCGCCCGTAATAGCGCTTGCGCGAGCTTTGTTTTTCCGTTAGCCTCTGGCACCCAGGAATGAATGTATTCCCTGGTATCGCACGCTTTTGTCGATTCGAAAGGTGGTCTGACGATGAAGACGCTACCCACAAGTCTGCTGGCCTTACTGGTAACCCTCGCGCTGTCCTCCCCAGTCACTGCGCAACCGGCTCCGGCGGATGATGCCAAGGCTCCGGCGGATGACGCCAAGGCCCCGACAGGCGACACCGTGGCGGACGACGCAGAGGAGCCCGAGGAGGCACCTGCGCCGAAGCAGCCCACCCGTCGCCCCTACTCCACTGACGAGTATCTCCTGGAGGACATCTCGGACATCGAGATCCAGAAGCAGAAGAAGATGACCCCGCTGCGGGATTCCTACATCGCGAAGACCGTGTCCCTCCTGGACAGCACACCCAACCATCCCATGGCCGCAGATCTCCACTTCCGGGTCGGCGAGTACATGACCCAGAACATCGAGTTCCAGTTCAAGCTCAAGGTTCAGCAGTACAAGAAAGACCTGGCCCTCTTCAAGGCGGGTACCATCACCACGAAGCCGGAGATCCCGGGCCAGGACTATTCGAAGACCCTGCCGTACTACAAGAAGATCCTGCGGGAATTCGGCGACTACCCCAAAGTCGAAGAGGTGTACTACTACCTCGGTCGCAACGGCCTCGAAACGGGAAAATCCCTCGGGAAGGACAAGCTCCTGGACGAGTCCGTGGCCTACCTGAACAAGTTCACGAAGCTCTTCCCCGAGAGCAAGTACAGGGCCAAGGCGCTCTTCATGCTGGGCGAGTATCACTTCAACCAGAACAAGCTCGCCGAGGCGCTGAACTACTACAAGGACCTGGTGGAGAAGCACAAGGATGCGCCCATGTACGACTACGCCCACTACAAGCTGGGCTGGGTCTACTACAACTACCAGCAGTACGACCAGGTGCTCCCCATCTACCAGGTGGTCCTCCAGGGCCAGAAGGACAAGGGGCTCCAGGAAGGCGAGCTCTACAAGCAGGTCCTCAACGACTACGTGATCACGATCTCCGAGGCGGGTGAGGGCTGGACCGACGCCAAGGAGTTCCTCCTCGAGCAGATCGGTGAGGAGCGGGCCTACCTCGAGCTGCACCGCATCGCCGACATGATGGGCCAGAAGGACTTCTCCGAGGACGCCATCTCCTTGTACCAGCACTTCATCTCCCTGGATCCCAACGCCAAGGTGGTCATGGACTACTGGGACAACGTCCTCGGTATCGCCCGATTCAGCCTCAGCTATGAGGAGGCCGAGGACCTGATCCGGCAGATGAACAAGTTCTTCCGCCCCGACGGCCCCTTCGTGAACAAGAACACGGACAAGGAGTCCACGGACCGTGTCCACGACCTCATCGTCAAGTGGGACCTCTTCGCAGCGGCCTACTTCCTCGAGGAGGCGATGTTCCGCGGCAAGGAGCGGGAGCTCTATCTCCGCTCCATCACCGGGTTCAGGGACATCCTCAGGGCCGGCGCAGGGGGGCGCATCGAGCAGGCTTGGGCCGGGATCATCCTGGCCTATGCCGGCCTCCTCAAGGACCGCAGCAACGGCGAGATCATCTGGGTGGCCGAGAACATCATGGGCCTGGCGGTTCGCGGCAACTACGCGCTCCCCAAGGCGCGCAAGGCGAGATCGTACAACGAGAGCGCCGAGGGGCTCGTGGCCGCGTACAAGGAGTGGCTCGCAGTTCCGGACCGGGAGGGCCAGAAGCCCGACCTCCTGGCCATGCGCAAGATGGACATGCAGGCCATGATCTTTCACTTCGCCAGCCTGATCCAGTACCAGTACGGTCACTTCGCCGACATGCTCGCCGCAGTGGACGCGCAGATCGCGTATGACCCCAAGAGCGAGTTCCTGGGTCAGGAAGTATGGATGATCGCGGACGCGTCGACCCGGGCGAAGGACTGGGCGGGCCTCGAGGCACGCATGAAGGCCATGCTCGACGCAGGCAACATCAAGATCTCCCCGAAGGCCGAGCTCCTCAAGCATTACTGCACCGGCGCGATCGAGCGCGGCCGCGTCCTCTCTGACGAGGGCAAGACCGCGGACGCAATGGCCAAGCTCGCCGAGGCCGGGATGGCTTGTACCGCGGACGAGGACAAGGCC
>CAZNWW010000339.1:0-4145 GCA_964576155.1 uncultured Myxococcales bacterium
CACAGGAAGCGGTTCACGTCCTCGTCGCGTTTGATGTACAGCAACTTTGTAAGGATATGGGGCTGGAACATCAGGGCCGCGGTAATGAAAAAACCCGACACGAAGATAGAGAAGACGCTGTTGTAGAGCACGCTGTCCGGGTTGATCACCGCAGCGTAGCTCTCCGAGATGGCGGACATGTTCTCGGCGATGCCACCCTCCATCCGCAGGAACCCGAAGATCGCGATGAAGAGAGACACACCCACCATCATCGCGCCCTGGAACGCGTTGGTGTACGCATGGGCATAGGTCCCCCCGAGGAGGACGTAGGACAGGACGAAGGCCAGGATCCCCACGAGGCAGGTGTGGTAGGAGAGGTCGAGGAGGGCCATGAGCACGTAGCTCGATCCGACGACGATAAGCACCAGGAACGTGAAGCTCACCAGGTTCACCGCAGCGAAGAACAAGGCCAGGCCCCTGGAGCCGTAGCGGTTGCGGATCCAGTGCGGGATCGTCAGGGCTCCGCTTTGCTCGCCCAGCCGCCGGAACCCCTTGGTCAGGACCACCAGGGCGGCCAGGATCCCCATGGGCGCAGCGACGCCGTAGTGGAGGAAGGCCGAGAGCCCGTCGGTGTAGACGAAGCCCGGGTTGATGATGAAGGTCGCCCCCGACGCGATGGACGCGGCCATGGTGATCCCGATGAGCACCGGTCCCATGTCCCGGTTGCCGATGGCAAAGCTCGCCATGCCGCGGGTCTTGCGCATGCCCAACCAGGAGAGACCGAAGGTCAGCCCCACGTAGAGGGCCAGCATCACGTATTTGATGATCTCGGTGGATTCCATCGGGGCCTCGACTCAGAGGGAGAGCCGGCGGAACTCGACGGCTTCCTGGAAGTCCGCGTCGGTCACGCCGGGCTGTGAGACCATCCGGGCCACCTCCCCGAGGCATTCGTGGACCCAGAAGAGGTACACCCGCTCCACGACGGGATCCCCGTGGCCGATCATGAAGGTCTGTCGGAGCTTCATTCGGACCCTGAGGGTGTTGTGGAGGGTCATCTCGGGCAGCCGGACCGTGCCGCGGCCGTCCACCGCGAAGAGGTACTCCTCCGTCCCCGCGTTCTTGACCCCTTGCAGGGTAGCGTCCTGGAAACTCACGGTCTGGGACCATGTTTTTCCGAGCGCGAGGGGGTAGCGATACATGACGACGGGCTCGTCGTAGACCAGCAGGGTCCGCCCCGGGCCGTCCTCGACGGAGGCGAGCCCCAGGAGCTCGACCAGGCCGTCCCCCACGTTGTAGATTCCCAGAATCGCCGGGTCGAGGGGGTGGATGGCGGCCGCGTTGGTCGCGTCCGGGAAGTGGTCCACGTACCAGGCCCCGGCAGGATCCACGACCCGGAGCCAGGTGTGGATATCCCCCGGGAGATCCGCGGAGAAGTCCCACAGCCAGCCGCCGCCCTCCGCTACGCCGGTCGGATCCACCGGCGCCGCCGCGTTCGGCGGGTTCACGACCTGCCCCATCACGGCCCCCAGGACCACGGGCATCTCCGCACCGGTTACCGTCCCGTCGTTGTCGGGGATGCACATCTTCGTCTCGGACGGGGTCCAGACCGAGGGGCCGTCGCCCTCGGCGTCCCAGTCGCCCACGTGGACGATCACGTCGCAGGTGGGGCAGGGGGCTTCGATGTAGATCTCCGGATCGCCGCACGCCACCGTCAGGGCGGCGACGAGGACCAGAAATACACTGTGGTGCATCTCGTTCATCATCAGAACCTCACCCCGGCGAGGACGCGGAGGGACCATGCCCCCGTGGGCGTCGCACCGGTAACCACGTTCCGGAAGCCGTCCAGGGGATGCAGATAGGCCACGGCCATGTGCAGGAACAGCCCGTTCAGGCCCGAGAGCCTTGCGGCCAGGATGGTCTCCAATCCGAGGTCTCGGGCGAGGCCGGGGGGGGACTCAGCGTAGAGGGCGCGGGAATAAACCACCGAAGCGTCGAGCCGGAACCAGCGCGCAGGCGACCAGCGGATCTCGGGGCGCAGGTAGATGCCGTCCGAGACGGTGCCGATGATCCGGCGCCATAGGATCTCGTCGACGTGGTAGTTCGGATTGAAGCGGAAGTTGTCCACCCGCCGGTCCCCGAGGAAGTCGGTCTGCGCGCCGTCAACGTCCCCGGGCTTCGGGTCCCATGCACTCCCGGGGCGCACGCCGAAGCCGTGGGCCGGGTCTCCGGAGGCCACCCCCACCTCCACCCGGAGGTCGAGAGAGGGGATCGGCAGGAATCCGCCTCGGAGCACGCCGCCCCATTGCATGCTGGTGATCCGGCCCAGGTCCATCCCCGCGGCCATGGACGCGTTGTCCATCTTCGCCCACATCCACACCGCCTCCGCTTCGACGTGGAAGCGGGGGTGGAGGAACCGCAGCCATCCGTCCACCAGCCAGGCGTTCAGGCCCCTGCGGATGAACTCATCCTCGTCCGCGTAGCCCTTCCAGTCCCCAGGGGCGGTGAAGTAGTAGCCCGGGAGGTCCTGGCCCTGCCAGCGGGCGGACCCGGCCAGGCCCCACTGGAGGGAGGTGCTGCCCCGGCGCAGGCGATCCCGTGCCACCTCCGGGAGCGCGTACCGGCTGATCGCCAGGGTCACGGTGCGGACGTCGTCCCGGTTCGTCAGGTCATGGAAGCTGGTCGCCGGGTTGGTCCCCGAACCCGCGGGTGCGCCCGTCGCGTCGAGATCGAAGGACACGGCCCAGACATGATCCCAGAGGGAGGTAGCGAACGCGACACGATCCGCAGCCTGCTGGTAGTCGCAGTCGAGACAGGATCCTGAGTTCGCCACGATCCCGAGCCCCCAATCGCTGGGCATGCGACCCGCGGCGAAGAGGCCGATAGGGCTCTGCCATTCCAGCCAGAGGTGATGGACGAGGAGCGAATCCCGGATGCTGTTGATCCCGTGCACGGGAGCGGTTTGCGAGCTGCTGGCGGTGGGCATCGCAGCATCGGGAGTAGCCGGGTACGCGTCGGGTGTGCTGCCGAGGGCGAGGCGCTCCAGGATACCCACGCGCACCCCGATCCTGACCTCGCTGCCGACCCGGATCACCGGATCCAGGAGCAGGCCCAGGTCCGCGCCTGTAACGGTCTCTCCAGCGGTGGCTCGTGTTCCCGCTACAGTCAGTCCGGTGGTCGGGGTGAGCCCCCGCCCGAGATCCAGGTTCGACAACAGGAGCCCGCGCAGTCGGAACCTGCCGGAGAACTCCATCCATGGGGGCGGCTTGAGGTTCGAGCGTGGAGGCGGCGCATCGAAGGGAGAGCCCCAAGGGTTGGGCACCCGGTCGGCGACGCCTTCGGCCGCGGCCCCGTGGGGCAGCAGGAGGAGGATCAGCAGGATGAAGGTCTTCATTCCGACCCCCCGTCCCGATCCAGCGCGCCGATAAAGCCCAGCACCTCCCTGGACCAAGCGACGGCCGCCTCGATCTGTGGCATGTGGCCGGCCCCCGGGAGCAACACCATGCGGGACCGGGGCAGATCCCCGTGGAGGCGCCAGCCGTAGAAGGGTAGGGATACCTGGTCCTGGTCTCCCCAGAGCAGCAGCACCTCCTGGGAAACCCGGGGATAGCGCGTCTCGAGGGCATCGAGCTCCTGATCCCGTGCGGCCTGGAGCGCTGCCCGCTTGAAACCGGGCAGGTCGAGAACCCGCTCGATGCGCGCAATCTTCTCGTCGGTGACGTGGTCCGCCGGTCGGGCGAATCCCATGCGGTACCGGAGCTCGGGTTGCTCGTCGTAGAAGAGGGTGAAGAGCACCTCCCCGATCCCGGGGACCCGGGCCCAATGGAAGAAGGTGTTCAGCTGGTCGTCGTAGACCCAGGCTCCGGTGAGGGCCAGGGATCGTACCCGTCCGGGTTGGTCCAGCGCGAGGGCGAGGGCCACTGAACTACCCCAGGAATGCGCCACAACGTGGGCCGAGGGGAACCCGTGCGCGTCCATGACCCGCCCGACCACCGCGGCGAGATCCGCAGGGCGGTACCGCCCCGCGTACTTGTCCGACCAGCCGAACCCGGGCAGGTCCAGGAGCAGGCATCGGTGGGTCTCGCAGAGGGATGGGATCACCTCTCGCCAGTCACTCAGGCTGGCCCCGTAGCCGTGGATCAGCACCACCGGGCTCCCGCGCTCGCCGT
>CAZNWW010000339.1:4155-5097 GCA_964576155.1 uncultured Myxococcales bacterium
GGACTCCACCCGGATCCGCCACCCGTCGATCTCGACGAAGTTCAGGTCGGGCTCCGGGATCTCGACGGGCCCCTCCTGGAACCGGGCGCAGCCGATCGCGATGACCGCTATCAGGGCCACCCTCGCTGCGGCGTTCATGGCGTCCCCCCGGATCCCCACCCCAGGCGGCGGTACTCAGTGGCTGCCGAGAAGTCATCGGCGACCTCGCCCACCTCGGACCGCAGGCGCGCCACCAGGCCGGTGCACTCGGCCATGAACAATGCGACTTTGCGTCTGGCCGTGGCCACCGGGAGCAGCGCAATGGAGTTCTGGACCTCCATGTTCACGTCAACCACCACACGCCAGACATCGAACTCCCCTGCGGGCACGCGGACCTTCCCGCGCTTGTCCGCCTTCCCCGCGTATGTGTGTTCTACGGAGAGGACGCCCGTGAACCCGGTGTCCAGGGGGTACGGGTCTCCCTCGAAGAGCCCGACTGCCTGCGCGGCAGGGGTTATCCAGACATCTCCGAGGCTCATGGGCAGGGCCAGGAGAAGCACGGGGGGATCGTACCTGAGGGCGGTCCATCCCTCAGCCTCGGAGGCGAGGCCCGCCATGTACAGACCATCCTCTTCAAGGAGATAGACGCCCAAGAGGCCACCGCCGAAGGTCTGGACGAAGTCACCCTCGGGGATATGTGCGTCGAACCAATGCCCCGCGCCGGGGAGGACCCCATCCCAGATCTGATCGTCTGCGGATCCCACGTCCTCGAAGTTCCAGCGATGGCAGGGGCAGGCCGGGTCCCAAGTCCCGCCTGGGACGGGCGCCAGGACCACCTGGCCCGGCGCGCTCTGGGTGAACGCGGCGATGGCGCCTATCATCGCGGGCAGCTCCGCGGCGGTGAGGGCGCCGTCCTCGTCTGGGATACAGAGGGGTGGTGTATCGGTGTCGAAGCCAGGCGAA
>CAZNWW010000340.1:0-5085 GCA_964576155.1 uncultured Myxococcales bacterium
CGGCAGGCAGGCCTCGTCCAGGGATTGCATGGTGAGGCGGTGGGAGGCCGTCATGCTGCGCAGGTCGTGTGCGATCCAGAGCTGGTCCGACCAATGGAAGCTCTGGACGTGAAGCTGACCACGCTCCACCAGGGTCCGCATCTTCTCGATGACGTCCGGGTGCCGCACGCGCATGACGTCGATCATGTAGCCCTGCATCTCCACGTCCACGCCCCACGTGGTGTGCTCCAGCAGGATGTCCAGCAGTGGCTCGTAGCTCTCCTCTATGATTCGATCCTCCAGCTCGTCATTGCTGAAGTCGATATCTGCACGCCCGCTCATCCCCTCGGTGCCGCCGGCGACGTACTGGAGGTTGAAGTGGTAGACCGAGAGCGCAAACCTCCGGGGCGTAGACTGGGGCTCAGGCATGTCGCCCTGCTCGACCATCTGACAACCAGCGACAATTGCGTCATCCGGGAGATCCGACGCTACGCCGTCAGGAGTCACCTCGTCGTGTTCCAGGTCAGGAGTCACCTCGTCGTGTCCGAGATCGGAGGTGGTGGTGACGTCCTCTGCAACCTGGTCCGAAGCCGCTTCGCCCCGGCCGATGTCGTCCAGGCATCCGGACATCAGGAATCCGGTGAGCAGCGTTACCAACAGACCAGGATTCCTCATATGACGCCGCGTCATTCCGCCCCTCCACCTGCATCATTCCATGACATCATACCGATACATGACCCATTGCCAACGCCCCCCGTGCCGCTGCCACCAGGAGAGCCCCTCGACCGTCGAGTGAGGGGCAGATCCCAGACCGTCCACGCCCGGCGTGACGAAGGTCGGCGCCACCCAGTGGACCTGTCCGTCCCGGCGGGCAGCGTAGACCGGACCCAGCTCCCGGATCTCGTGGGGCATCTGAGCGATCTCCGCGGAGAAGCGGTCGCCGCCTCGTCCGCAGAACCAGCCCTGTCCATCGACTGTCTGGAGAAGAATCCGCGGGTGATCACCATCCTCCGGTCCGGCGAGGAGGAGACGGGGCGTGCCCGGGAGAGCCACGGCGCGTCCGTCCGCACCGTGCAGGCGCCACCCAGTTTCGGCGCGGGTGACATACCAGACGATCCTGCCGTCCTTACCGACCCCGAGGAACTCCGACGGAATCGCGTCCACGGGCTCCTTCTCCCCAGGCTCAGAGACCGTGGAAGGGCCGTCCTTTCCGTGACAGAGGAGTGTCGGTGCGGCAGGAGCGCCGGTCCATCCCAGGGGAGCCTCGCAGCAGAGTCCGTTTCCTGAGAGGTGGGTCCACAGGCACTCCTCGGCTCCTCTATAACCCCGGACCCAGGGTCGCGCCGCGGCCCCAACCCCCACGAAACCCAGGCCGGTTACCTCGTCCGTACCGAAGACGACCTCGCCGTCGAGGAACACGGATTCACCACCGGTGGCGTGATCGTGAAATACAGCCAGGACACGAGAGCCATCCTTGGAAGCCACGAACCAGGTCAGCGCGTCGCCCTTCGCTTGGACTGCGTCCCCGATCACGAGGCCCTGTCCTCCGTCGAGAGGCGTGACCTGTGCCGATACCCGTCCGTCCACGAGGAAACCCTCACCCCATATCTGCCTGAACCTGGGGGCGTCCGCGTCGACGCCGAGCCGAAAACCCTTCCGATCACGGATGATGGGGGCCGGGTCACCGTTGGGAGGCCGGAGGAAGCGCGTGATCTGTTCGCTTGCTACGAGCACGCGCTCGCCGGCCAGGAGCATAGCTTGTTTCTCAGAGAACCAGAGGGAGGCAAGCTCGCCGGTCGATAGATGCGCCAGCGCTGCGAGGCGCCCCGGTCCCCCGGTGGTTCCCTGGTTCGTCTGTATCCTATCCCCTCCCTGGTCGGAGACCATGACGGCATAGCGAAGACCGTCACCCGTGAACGACACCCAGTCTATCCTGCGCCAGGGGCCGGTGGTTTCGAGGCCGTCGGAGAGGTAAAGGTCTTCTCCCTCACGTTCGCGCCAGGCAACCAGCAGACGCCCGGTACCGGGCGCCGAAGCGATCATCTCGATGCGGACTCCGCAGGCCATCTCCCGGGTCCCGACCACCAGACATTCCTCGGTACCGCTGCGTCCGATATACGCGGGGACCCTCCCGGCCACGAGGTGGTAACGGAGGGCCATCGTCCGGGAGATCAAGGGATCCACGTCGTCGCGAACCACCCTCGTCGTGGCGAGGGGTCGCCTGTCGATGTCCTCGGGTTGCGAGGGCCGTCGGGACAGGAGCACCCACCTGTCCGGGTCCCGTTGGTCCCTGGCAGCGAAGGCCATGGACGCGCCTCCCCGATCACTCCAACTCCACCGTGAAGGCTCATGGGCCCGGGCAACTACGGCGAGATCCGGTGTCCTGATGTCGTCCCAGGCCCGCCCGCGGCGCTCGCCCCAGATCATCCGGGAGCCGCGGGAGGAACGCAGCCAGTAGACCAGCTCCCCACCCCGGGTCCAGGCCAGATGTTCGATAGCGACCGCCGTCTCTACGAGCACACCGTCAACGAAGAGCCGGTGTCCGTCCTTCCCTGCAACGACCCACGCCAGGCGCCCGTCAGGGCCCTGCGCGGTCTCGACGGGCTGGCCCAGCTCCGCGTCAAACCCGTGCACGACTGAGATAGGACCCTCAGCCAGAACAGGCTGAGTCGGCAAGAGCCCTGTGACCAGAAGTGTGAGGACGAGGATGCTCTTCATGAGGCCTCCGGTACTCAGGGCATGGTGAGGACCCTGGCCGGGTCGAGGCTCGCCGCACGGTTTGCCGGAAAGAAGGCCCCCAGGAGGGAGAAGAAGAGCGCCACAGCGACGGAGAGGCCGACCCAGAGCGGCTCGAAGTGGAAGAATGTCTCGGGCTTCAGCGGGAAGTCTCCGACGTACCTGGCGACGAGGAGGTCGACGCCCCTGCTGCCACCCCAGGCGATGAGATTGCCAGCTATCCCGCCGAGGACCCCGATGAAGAGTGACTCCCCGAGGAACAGGAGGCGCACGTCCATGCGCGTCGCTCCCACGGATCGCAGCACCCCGATCTCACGCTTCCGTTCATAGATCACAATGAGGAAGACGTGGGTGATGTTTATGGCGGCGATGCTGAGGATAACCGAGGCCATGATAAAGAAAATCGCCAGCGCTACGACCAGGATGGTCCGGAACTTCTCCGCATCTGCGGACCGGCGCGAGAGCTGAACGTTGTGCTCCTCGAGATAGTCCAGCGCCTCCGGCAGCTTCTCACGCTCAGCCAGCTGCAGGATAACGCTGTCGAACTCCCGGGTGGACTCACGACCCTTGAAGCGGGAGTTCGCACGCCGCACGTACTCCATGGGCATGGTGACGCCGTGCTCCAGAGCCTTGCTCGAGAATCCCACCATGAGCATTCGCTTCTGCACCGGATTCCTGTCCTTTACGGGATCCTTGTAGAACGAATGTCCGAAGAGTACCTCGCCGTCGTATCCCAAAAACGCGTTGATGGTGCCCAGCTCGGCGCGCCCGAAGGTGCTCTTCAGCACCAGGTTGAAGATCTCCAGGACGAGGGGGTTGACGATCACGGGGATAGGGTGCTCGCAGCGGCCCTTCCCGCGACGATCTCGCCAGTATCGGTTCGGGAAGCGATACTCGTAGACAGAGCAGAAGGTGCGCGCCGGGCATTGCGCCGGAGGACAGAGCTCACCCTCCTCCTCGAAGGTCCCGTCTTCACAGAGACCCGGGAGGGTGCCTCGGCGCAGGTCGGGGTTCGCAAGAAGGTCTGACTCCTCGCGCTCCTGTATGCAGCGGATGTAGTCACAGGAACCTTCGGCAGCGCAGCGGCCCTCGATGCAACGGCCGGAGACACAGTCACCGTCCTCGTCGCAAGCTCCTGGGACGCACTCCTGCCAGGCTGGACAATCCTTTGTCCCTTCGCAGGGGATCACACAGGCGCTGCGTACGCATTTGCCATTCTCGCAGGCGGTCCCGCCGCAGTCTGTGGCGTTCTTGCACTCCAGCCTTCGGCACTCTGAGCCCTCCGAGCAGCCTTCGCCGTCTTCACAGGTCGGTCTGCATTCCCCCAGGAGGCAGAAATAGTCCTCCGCGCAGATCTGATCGTCGCTGCACGGGATGAACTCTCCGTGGTCTCGGAAGAGCCGCCAGTATTCGAGGGCTCGGCATTCTCCATCGTGGCATTCTTCCCCGGGGGAGCAGTCTTCGTCGCCATAGCAGCGGCGCTCGCGCCCGTACCTCTCCTTCAATGTCTGCCGACGTCGCTCCTCCCGGGTCCCGGCCTGGGTCTCGGCCAGGTCCGCACGAAGGAGCGCGTCGTCCAGTCCGTCAAAGTAGGCCTCGAAGGTCATGCCCCGCTCCCCGAAGAGCTGCCCACCCAGGCGGTACACCGCCTGGAACCTGGATCGCAGCTTCGGGTAGACCTGACCGACCCCGGGGATCCCCTCGAAGTCACCCAGGTGATCCTTGTCAAAGCGGAGGCGCTCGACCCGGCTCTTGGCACCAGCGATGCTCACTGAGGAGGGCTCCACCTCCACGAGATCCACCGGGTACATCTTGTTCAGGACCTCCTCACGCACCCCGATGGTGAGCGCAGTGAAGAAGGAGAAGACAGACACACCGACGACGATCCCGATGCTGGAGAACACCAGGTTCTTCCGATTGCGACGGACATTCTTCAAGACGATTGCGACGAGCTTGCCAGGTCTCATGCGTCGCCTTCCCGAACCACGAGCCCGTCCCGGAGCCGAATGATCCGTTGGGTGAGCGCGGCGAGGCGGTCGTCGTGGGTGACTAGGACCACGGTGAGGGACTTGGATTGATTCAGCTCGAGGAAGAGATCCATGACCTGGTGGCCGCTCTTCGAGTCCAGGTTACCTGTCGGCTCGTCCGCGAGGAGAAGGCGGGGCCTTCCAAAGAGCGCTCGTGCGATGGCGACGCGCTGCTTCTCTCCCCCGGAGAGTCGTGTCGGGTAGGATTTCGCCTTGTGCAGGATGCCCACCTGGTCCATGGCCTCTTCGCCTCGCGTTCGGATCTCCTTGCGACCCATCCCGGCGCGAAACCAGGCAGGGAACTCGACGTTCTCCCGGCAGGTGAGATGTGGCAGGAGGTTGA
>CAZNWW010000341.1:0-5061 GCA_964576155.1 uncultured Myxococcales bacterium
AGGCAGCGGCAAACTCGACGAGATCCTGAACAAATTTATCTGACTACTCCCCGTCGGTTTGACGCTTGGCTGCGTTGGCCTTGCGGCGGCGGCGGCGGGCCGCGCCGGAGGTCTTGGACGGCTTGCCGGGGCCCTCGTTGCCGCTCCCGCCGGACTCGTTGCCCTTCGCCGGAGCCCCCGTCGCCGGGGCCTTCTTCGCCGGAGCCTCCGTCGCAGGAGCCTTCTTCTTCGCGGGGGGTCGCCGCTTCCTCGGGGGCTTCCTGTCGGCATCAGCTTTGGCTACGTCGGTCGCCCTTACGGGCGCCTTCCGTTCCGCTGGCTTACGACGAGACGCGCCGGAGCGCCGGGCCGGAGGCCGCCTCGGCTTCGGCGGCGGCTCCACGAGTTCATCCGGTGACGGCGCGGGCGCCGGTGACGGCGCTGGGGGAGACTCCTTGCCGCCCTGGGCCTCGCCCTCGATGCCGAGCATCCGTCCCAGCCACTTCATGAGACCGGTGGCGGGGGGCGCGGCCTCCTCCTCCTCCCGGGTCAGGACCTGATCCAGGGTGGAGGCCGGGGGCTCAGGATCTTCGGACCCGGGCTTGGGCGCAGGCTTCGCCGCAACGGCGAGGGGCTCCACAGACTGATCCGTGAGACGCGGCGTAAGCGGCGTGGAGGGCGCAGGCAGGCCCGGGCCTGGCTCTACTGGCTCGGGCTTCCGACCACGGCCCCTTCGACCACGGCCGCCTTCGGGCTCCGCGGGCTCACCCCAGAGGTGCACGACCTCGGTCTCCAGCTTCCCGTTGTCCTCGCCCCGGGGTGCCAGGTGGAACCGCAGCTCCGACGGGGACACGGCGGGGCTCGCCATGATCTCGATCAGCACCTGCTGCTGGGCCTCCCAGCGAGCCAACACGCCCCGCATGCGGTTCTGGAGGTAGTTCGCAGCCTCCACGGGCAGCTCCACGACGATCCGCTCCGGATCCCGACGCGCTATGGTGTCCCGAAGGCACCTGAGCACGTGGAGGGAGTGGAACTCCGGAGAGCGGACGTTGCCGGTGCCCGCGCAGGCGGGGCAGGGCTGGAGGATCCCCTGGGTGACGTCCTGGCGGATCTTCTGGCGGGACATCTCCAGCAGACCGAACCGTGAGATCCGGCCGAAGGTCAGCCGGGCCTTGTCGTCCTTGAACGCGTTCTTCAGCTCCTGCTCGACGGCCCGGTTGGACCCCTCGCGCTCCATGTCGATGAAGTCGATCACCAGGAGACCGGACAGATCCCTGAGCACCGCCTGCCGGCCGATCTCGCGGGCGGCATCGACGTTGGCCTTGAGCGCCGTGTCTTCGGGGCTCTTCTCCCGCACCCGCCCCGAATTCACGTCGATGGAGACCAGGGCCTCGGTGCGGTCCATGACGATGCTGCCTCCCGAGGAGAGCGGCACCTTGCGTGCGAACATCTCCGCGATCTGGCGCTCCACGTCGTACCGGGAGAACAGGGGCAGGTAGTCCTGGTAGAGCTTCACCACCCGCCGGGAGCGTGGCATCACCGCGGCGAAGAAGTCTTCCACTTCTTTGTAGAGCTCGGGCTCGTCCACCCACACCTCGGTCACGTCCGTGGTGAAATACTCCCTGAGGAAGCGAATCGCCACCCCCTGGTCCCGGAACAGGAGCGCGGGCGCACGGGTCGCATCGCCCTTGCCCTTGATGGTGTTCCACAGCCGCACGAGCTGGGTCATGTCCCGAACCAGGTCCTGCTTCCGGGTGACGTTCACCGCTGCGGTCCGGGTGATCACGCCGAAGCCATCGGGAATCTCGATGCCGGACATCATCTCCTTGAGACGGGACCGGTGGTCGTCGGGGAGTTTTTTACTGACGCCGAGGCGGCTGCCGCCGGGTACGAGCACCAGGAAGCGTCCCGGCAGGCTCACCGCCGTGGTCATCGCGGCGCCCTTTTGATCGATGGGATCCTTGGTCACCTGGATCAGGAGCTCCCGACCGGGCTTGAGGACCTTCTCGATGCGGGGATGGGAGCCGTGGCCTTTGAGGAGGTCACCGCTCAGGTCCTGGACCGAGAGGAAGCCCTCCCGGACCCCGCCATATTCCAGAAAGGCCGCCTGGAACGATGTGTTCACCGAGGTGACGCGGGCCTTGTAGACGTCACCCTTGATGCTGGACGCGCCCCCGCCCTCGATTTCCACGTTGACGAGGCGTCCTTCGGAGAGGAGCGCTACGCGCACCTGTCCGCCTTCACTGTTTATTAGAATCTTCTTTGTAGGCACGAAATTTCCTCTGTCTTGACTTAGTTTGGTTTCATGGTTGGTGTGCGGCGGAGGGTTGGGAGGGCGAGGAGCAGAGCGAGGAGCAGGAGCGCCGCCGAGGGAGGGCCGTGGGTAGCGCGGCTGCAGCCGCCGCCTCCGCCGCCTCCGTCGTTGTCCCCGGAGGACGGTGGAGGCTCAGGCTCCGGGGCAACCTGGAACGTGAATTCGCATGAGCCGCCGTTCCAGGAGCACTCGCCCTCAATAGCCTCACCGTTGATATGCCCCAGGCAGCTCTGTGTGAGGCCCGCGTCCAGGAAATCGAAGGACAGCCCGCTCTTGGTCACCCGGGCCGCGGGGCGGTCACCCCCCAACAGGTCCACCAGGACCGCCACACAGCCCCGCTGCTTGATCCCGAAGCGGTCCGAGAAGATGCCGCAGTCCGACGCGGCGACATCATAGATCCCCTGGATCGTCGAGCAGCTGGACGGCGCACCCGCAACGTCCGGCACCGGCACCGCGTCCAGGTCGATGACGCCCCCGTCCGGGGTGGTCACGACATCCGTCACCCCGCCGGCGCCGCAAGGCGAGCCAACGAGGGCGCCGGGTTCGGCGCAATCCGCCACGCCTTCCCGGAGGCCGCAGACCGAGCGGGTCGCGTTCTGGGAGCAATCGATCTCGTGCACCGCCTTGCCGTCACACCAGCGGACCACTGCGCCATCGCAGCACCCTCGCCCGTCGAGCCCGCCGCACACGTCGGGGCCTCCCGTCGGGCAGTCCGCTGAATGAAGTCCCGCAGGGTCGCCCTGCCCCGGGGTGCCGCAATCATAATATCCGAGGATCCCGTTCCACCCGCAGTGGGGACCGCCGGCGCAATCCCACGCGCAGAGCATCCCGCCCTCGCAGAAGAGAAGCCGCTCCCCATCACAGCAGCCCTCGAAGGTCATCGCACCACAGTTGGTGGACTCCAGCTTCGCGCCGCCGGAACACTCCTGTCCCAACGCCGGGGCTGCGTACAATGCTGTCAGGGTGAGGAAGAGGAGCGTCCCTCTCATGATCCAGAGAACCTCCCGTGGACTTGCGGTGATTTTAGGGAAATACTACGAGATGTCAAACGGGGAGGAGACATGTCCTTCGACAGAGACCGGTACCTCGAGTGGTACATCCCTCGCTTCAGGGGCGCGAATCCACCGCGGATCAACCTCCACGCCAGCGGGGTCCCGGCGCTGACGCCGGAAGACCTCCCGCCGCCCGCGGACGGGAACCCCTGGACCATGCCGGCCCGGTTCGAGGAGGCCCTGGCCGGCTGGCTCGGTGTCCCGCCGGAGGAGATCCTGTTCACTCCGGGCGCGACGGGGGGCAATCTCCTGGCGATCCTCGCCCTGGCCGGATCCGGCGCCGAGGTGCTGGTGGAGGCGCCGATCTACGAGCCCATGTTGCTCCAGGCCGCCCGAGTCGGCCCTGTCCGCCGCCTGCGCCGCAGCGCGTCCGACGGCTGGGCCCTGCCCCAGGGCGCGGGGCTGGTGCGGGAGGAGACGGGGCTGGTCGTCATCACCGAGCCCCACAACCCCTCGGGCCGCTTTTCCCCACGGAGCGCGGTCGAAGATCTGGCGCGGGCCGCCAAGAGCGCAGGCGCGTATCTCCTGATCAACGAGGTCTACCGGGACTACACCCGCCGCCCCTCCTACCACGGCATCGGCCCCAACGTGGTCGTGGTGTCGAGCCTCTCGAAGCTCCTCGGCGCCTACTGGGCCCGCCTGGGCTGGCTCAGCGGGGCGACAGCGGTTCTCGAGCGGCTCCGCTGGGCCCACATGAACATGGGCATGGCCGCTTCCCCCGCCGCGGCGACAGGCCTCGCGGTGCTCTCCCGGGCCGACGAACTCCGAGAGACGGCCCGCCGGATCTCCCAAGAGCCCCTCTCCGTAGTGGACGCGTGGGTACGGGACACGCCCGGGATCGCCTGGAGCCCCTCGGAGGGGCCGGGGTTCGGTTGCGTGGAGTTGCCCCCCGGGACCGACGACATGGCCCTGGCGGAGACCCTCCTGCAGGACGAAGGCGTACTGGTGATCCCCGGCACCCTCTTCGAAGCCCCGGGGACCCTGCGGCTCTCCTGGCTCCAGGCCGGAGATCGGCTGGAGGAGGGGCTGGACGCGCTCCGAAGGACGATCCGGTGATCACTTTCACCGCGCCCAGGTGTACTCAGGTACAGGAATGAAGAAGCGGGACACCGAAGACCTGTACACCCGGTTCGGGCACCAGGTGTACCGACGCTGCAAGGTGCTGCTCAAGGAGGAGGCCGCGGCGATGGACATGACGCAAGAGGTCTTCGTGAAGGCGTTGGGGCGGCCCCTTCGGTTCGTCTCCGACGGCCAAGCCGTGCGCTGGCTCACCCGGGTTGCGACCAACCTCTCCCTCAACGAACTCAGGCGACGACGGTACTGGCGGACCGAAGAGTTCACCGATCGCACCGGTGGGGCTCCTGCCCTCGTGGAGCATCTCGTCGCGGACCGGGACCGGATCCGCCAGGTCCTGACCCGCGCTGATCCCGAGACGGCCCAGGCCGGGATCGGCTACTTCCTGGAGGGCCGGACCGCAGAGGAGATCTCGGGGATCCTGGGGATCTCCGTGCCCACGGTGCGCCGGCGACTGAAGCGGTTCCTCGAGACGGCCCGACGAACCCTGACCGCAGGGGGTGCCTCATGAAGGAACCCCGCTGGGACCTGCCCGAACGCCTGCCGCCCGCGGAGGACGTGGACCTCACCCCACGGGAGGCTTTCTACCGCCGCCACCCGCCCGCCGCATTCGTCGCCGACGCGGTCCGGGCGCGACGCCGA
>CAZNWW010000342.1:0-5057 GCA_964576155.1 uncultured Myxococcales bacterium
TCGGTTCTGGTCACGACGTAGCGGCACGCGTCGGTCTCTTCGTCGGAGATGCTTCCGGTGTCGGAGCAGGAGCCAACCTTCACAGCGTAGTCGTAGCCCGAATAACTGGAGGAGATGGACCATTTCACCAGGATCCTGGGGGTGAGGGAGCCCGTGTCGTCCGCCTTTCCGAAAGAGGGCTTGCGGGCTTCAGTGTCTTCGAGTTCGGCGTCCGCAGGCTCGATGTCCTCGCCCCCGAAGGTGTCCTCCTCGGGGACGAAGGTGTCCTCGGGAATGACCACGTCGGCGAAGGGCTCTTCCTCGACATGGCCCTCGACGATGGTGGTGGGCTCGTACTGACCCAGGTAGAGGAGGCAGTCCTGATAGTTGATCCGGTAGTCATCTTCCAGGCGGTCGTCAAGCTGCCCTTCCAGGTCGCCCACGCCGTCGATGCTGTTGATGGAGAAACCCTCTACACCGGCATGCGCCGGTCCTGCGGCCAGGAGCATGGCGATGGCCAGGAGCGTCACTGGACCGCGAACTCGTCTCATGGAATCCTCCTCGTCATCGGCGGCGAAGGCGGCGCCGACGCTTGGATAAAAGCAATCTCCGTGCCACCGGGCGTTGCCTGCGCCGGGTCCGGTGTCCCTGTCCGAGCGGGCCATTCGGATTCGCAGGCGGTGTCGATTTGGCAGCCCCCGAGGGCTGCACCCGGTGTCGATTGTCAAGTCGTCAATGCCCTTCGACGGGCCTCTCATCAAAGAAGCCCGTCGGCGACCATCCTCTCCGCGATCTGGAGGCCGTTCAAGGCCGCCCCCTTCCAGAGGTTGTCAGCCACGATCCAGAGATCATAGGTGTGGGGCTTGTCCGGGTGCTTCCGCACGCGGCCGACGAACACGTCCTCAGCCTCGACGGTGTTGATCGGCATGGGGTATACCATCTCCCGCGGCGCGTCGAGCACCGTGAGACCGGGCTTCTCGGAGAGGGCCTGACTGAGTTCATCCCTGGAGACGTCCCTGCTCGTGACGATCTGCACCGCCTCTCCGTGGCACGCGAAGGTGGGCACGCGCACCGCGGTACAGGAGATCAACAGATTGGGCATGCCGAGGATCTTGCGTGACTCGTCGATCACTTTTCGCTCTTCCGTGGTGTACCCGTCGTCGAGGACGTCTCCGATTTGAGGAATCAGGTTGAACGCGATGCGGTGGGGAAAGACCTCGGAATCCACCTCCTGCTCCGAGAGGAGGCCCATAGTCTGGGCGGCCAGCTCCTCCATCGCTTTATTCCCGGCGCCGCTCACGGACTGGTAGGTAGCGACAGAGACCTCCTCCAGGCCCGCAAGGTTCCGCACTGCGTCCAGAACCACGGTCAGCGGGATGGTGGTGCAGTTGGGGTTGGCGATGTAGCCGTGATGGTCAGCCGCCGCGTCGGGGTTGACCTCCGGGACCACCAGGGGCACCTCGGGATCCATGCGGAACGCGGAGGAGTTGTCCACCACCACGAGGTCTGTGCCTTGGACCCACTCCCTGAGCTGGCCGCTCACGGCCTTCCCGGCAGACGCAAGGACGAGGCTCGGGCCGGCAGCCAGCAATGACTCTCGAGACAGGACATCCACGGGGACCGGATCCTCACGGAACCAGATGGTGTTGCCAGCGGAGCGCTCCGATGCGAAGGCGCGCAGAACGCCTACGGGAAAATCCCTGGCAGCGAGGAGCCGCAGCAGCTCACGTCCCACGAGCCCCGTCGCACCCACCACAGACACGTCGATGGTACGTCGGTCTGTCATAGTCACGACCTCCGGGAGTCCGAAGCCCTCATCACAGCCGGTGATCCGGCAGTGGAGAGTCTAATGCCGGCCCCCTCTACCGTCAACCGGCGGCTGAGCCGTCCGAGCTCCGCTGCGAGGCGCTGGTACTCCAGGGAGAGGTCCGAACGCCCTGCGGTCATCTGCTCATCGGCGCGTCGGGCGAAGATAGATTCGACCTGCGCCGGATCTCCGTGGCGGATCCAGTCACCGCCCACCACCAGGGAGCGGTCGTATTCAGCCCGGGCCTGTTCATCCATGAGGGCGTGGTAGGCATGGGCCAACTCCGCGAAGAGGGACTTGGCCTGATCCTGCAGGCCGGACTCCACGCGGTCCGGGTGACAGACGAGGGCCAGGCTCCGATAGCGGGCTTTGAGCTCGCGCGGGGAGGAGAGGAGGGAGACTCCGAGGAGCTCGTACCAGGTGCCGCCGCTCCGCAGGAGCGAGAGTTTGTCCAACACCACCGGCCGCCCCTGTGCCCTGGGCTCCGACTGACAGGGGGCCTGGCAGACCGGGCGTTTCTCCGTGGAAAGGTACCCGAATCCCAAGAGGCACGCGCCGAGGCGTGCTGCGCGGGCGGAGCGGGAGAAGAGGGACGCATCCTGCCACTCCGGCAGCCGATCCAGGAGACCGTCCCGATCCCTGGCGCGCAGCGCTGGAGGGATCCGTCGCCCTGGCACCAGCCGCACCCGTCGGGCGGCGAAGCGCTCCTCCAACCAGAAGAGATCCTGCTCTGCGACTCCGTCCATGGCCTCGGCCGCCAGGCTCAGTGGATTCGAGAGGTGCGCAGAGAGGGGCACCATACCGAACCCGCCCATCCCTTCATCGAAGTTGAAGGCGCCGTTGGCTGTGGTCAGGATTTCGGTCATGCGGGCGCTGAGTTGTTGCTCCAGCGCGACCTCGAGGGCCCCTGGTGTGATGGCCCCTGACGCGATGAGATGCTGTCCGAGGAGCTTGCCGTCATCGACCTGGCGCATCATGGCCCTCCGAAGCCTGCGCCGGCCCCTGCGATCATCGATGGCCAGAAAATGCCCGATCCGGGTGCTCTCGTCCCCCTCGCTGTGACAGAGCCATCCGCGCTTGAACCAGAGGCGCGTCGTCCCCTCGGAGGCGGCTACGTCGAGGACCCCGGTGGACCGGTTCTGATACAGCCGGCCGATGAGTAGGATTGCGGGGAGGTCGGAGAACCGACCCCTGTGCTCGTCGAACTGGATCATCGTCCCCTCGCGGTGCGGAGCCAACCGAAGACCAGTGTCCCCCGAAGGGGGAGGACGTCAATTATTCGGCGTAGCCAGTTGGCCGCACGCGGCGAGGATGTCCCGCCCTTTGGACGCTCGCACGGTGACCGTCATGTGTTTGCCTTCGAGGATGCTGCGGAAGGCCTCCACCGCGTGGCTGCTCGGGGCCCGGAAGGGCAGGGTGTCGACCTCGTTGAAGACGATGAGGTTGACCTTGGAGCGGATGTGCGAGAGGAGCCGTACCAGCTCCCGTGCGTGCTCGGGTTGGTCGTTGACGCCTGCGAGGAGGACGTACTCGAAGGTGTGGCGGTCTCTGGCCGGGAGGGGGTACTCTCGGAGCGCTGCCAGGAGCTCGCCGAGGGGCCATCTGCGGTTGATCGGCATGATCGATGATCGGATGTCGTCCGAAGGCGCGTTGAGGGATATCGCGAGGCGCGCACGAATCTCCCCCTCGGCCATGCGTCGGATCCCCGGCACAACACCGCAGGTGGAGACGGTGATCCGGCGGTGGGAGATGTCCAGCCCACCCGGATCCTCCAGGATCTCCACCGCGTTGCGGACGCCCTCGAAGTTCTGCAAGGGCTCGCCCATGCCCATGAACACGAGGTTCCTGACCGGCATGTCCGAGATGGCCCGGCCGATGTGGTGCTGGTCGACAATCTCGCCAGGGGTGAGGTCTCTGGCAAGCCCCATGCCGCCGGTGAGGCAGAACGTGCAGCCCATGGCGCAGCCGACCTGGCTGGACAGGCATTGCGTGAGGGTGCCGTTCTCCATGGGGATCAGCACGGTCTCCAAGACTCGCCCGTCACGGGTCCTCAGCGCCAACTTCTCCGTTCCATCCTTGCTCTTCAGGTGCTCTGCAATTTCGAGCGCGCGTACGGTCACGCCCGCGTCCGTGAGGCGCGCTCGGACGTCCGCGGGGAGATCCGTCATTGACTCGACGTCGGCGACGCCGCGCTTGTGGATCTGGCGATAGACCTGGCGGCCTCGGAAGGCCTTCTGGCCCAGGGATTCGAAGAGCGAGGACAGCTCCGTTGATGTCAGACCGACCAGGGGCGGAGTGCCGGAAAGCTCCATGAAAACTCTAGCCTAGCTCGAAAACATTAAAGTAGTAGTTGATCTCGCGCTCAGCGGATGCGGGGGAGTCACTCCCGTGGACTGCGTTCTCGGTGAAGGAGTCAGCGTAGATCTCGCGGATCGTGCCCTTGGCGGCCTCTGCGGGGTTGGTCGCGCCCATGAGTCTGCGGTTTCCCTGGATCACGTCCTCACCTTCGAGCGCGACCAGGACCACGGGCCCCGAGGTCATGAACTCGACCAGGCTCCCGAAGAAGGGCTTGCCCACGTGCTCTGCGTAGAAACCCTCTGCCTGGGAGGCGGTGAGCCGGGTGCGCTTGAGGCCCACGACGCGGTAGCCCGCATTCTCCCACATGGCGATGATCTCTCCAGTGACGTTCTTCTTCGTCGCGTTCGGTTTGATGATTCCCAGCGTCCGCTCCATGTCTACCTCCGATTATCAGCCGTTCAATGCTTCTGTGAGGGCCTCGCCGATACGGGTCGGGTTGGATGCAACCGTGATCCCCGCCTCGATGAGGGCCTTCTCCTTCTCTGCCGCTGTGCCCTTGCCGCCGGCGATGATCGCGCCGGCGTGACCCATCCGTTTCCCCGGGGGGGCCGTCTTGCCGGCGATGAATGCGACCACCGGTTTTGTCATGTGATCACGCACAAAGGCTGCCGCCTTCTCCTCCGCGTTTCCACCGATCTCGCCGATCATGATCACCGCGTCGGTGTCATCGTCCGCTTGGAAGAAAGCCAGCGCGTCGGTGAAGTTCGTGCCGATGATCGGGTCTCCGCCGATGCCGAGACAGGTGGACTGCCCCAGGCCGAGTTTCGTCACCTGATCCACAGCCTCGTAGGTGAGGGTACCGGAGCGGGAGATCACCCCGATGCGTCCCGGCGCGAAGATCATGTCGGGCATGATGCCTATCTTCACCCTGGTGTTCGGGTCGAGGACGCCGGGGCAGTTGGGGCCCACCATG
>CAZNWW010000343.1:0-5050 GCA_964576155.1 uncultured Myxococcales bacterium
TCCTCGACTATGTCGTCCCCACCGGCGCAGCCGGGATCTGTTACGCCGTCGCAGTCATTGTCTACGCCGTCGCAGGCTTCATCCGCGCCGGGGTGCACCGTGGAGTCGCCGTCGTCGCAGTCCTCCAGGAAGCAGGCGCCATCCTGGTCATCGTCTACGCAGTGACAGAGGCCTGCCTCAGGGAAGGTGGTGTGGATCCCGGTGATGCAGTCCCATCCCGCAGGGCAGTCCTCGACGGTGAAGCAGTAGGGGTTGCAGATCGGCGCCCCTTCCACGGGGTGACAGACCATTCCGTCGGCGCAGTCCAGGGGATCCATCTTGCCCGGGGTGCACGAGGCTCCCACCAGGTGACCGACCGACGGCAGACAATCCGTCGAGCCCGTAAAGGTCAGGGTGCAGGCCTCACCGTCGGCGCAGTCCCCGCCGGTGAGCGCGCAGCCCGAGGTGGGGAAGCAGATGTCCATGTCCGCCGCACAATGCTGCACCGAGCAAGCCTTGAACGCATCTCCGTAGGTGTCGGAGCAGTTCTTGAAGTAGCATTTATACAGGTCGTGCGCTGCCTCCTGCCCGGCCGACGATCCCTCCCCATGGCACTCCCACCCGCAGCTGATGTCATAGACAGGGCAGGACTTCGCACAGGTCACGATGTCGTCGCAGCTCCCCTCTCCCGTGGGCGCGGGCATGCAATCATCGATCTTGTTAGCGCATTGACCCAGGAGGCAATGGGTCTGGGCTACCCCCATGACCTGCCAGCATTGCTCGTATACGCAGGTCAGCATGTCGATGTAGGTCTCCATTTCGCCGGAGAGCCCTGCCATGTGGCAGTCCTTGGTGCAGAACTGGTCGGAGCCGCAGTCCTCGTCGCAGTCGTAGATTTTCGGGCATGTAAGGTTCTGACAGGCCGCGTTGTCGCACCAGCCGCTGTCCTTGCAGGCCACGGCGCAGTGGCAGACTGCCGGGTTCTGGTTACAGTCGACCTGGGGAAGACCGATCATCATCTGGATCCACTGCTCGTAGGCGTCGACTCGGGTCTGGTAGGAGGTCCCGGTGCAGGGATCACCGGAGTACGAGGCCACCGTAGAGTTGATCCCCACGACCCGCCACTCTCCGTCGACCTCCAGGAGCCCCGGTCCGCCGGAGTCCCCGAAGCAGACCCCGCCCGTGTCGTAGTCGCTCATGTAGCCGGTGCCGAAGTAGTCCACGAGGGTCAGCCAGGCGGATCGCTTGATGCCCCCGCCGGTGTGGTTGATCCCGTTCGTAACTCCGAAGCCCACCGCCAACACCGGCGATCCCTTCACTTCATTGGTGAAGTGCCAGGTGTTGAATGGAATCGGGGTCACCCCGTTCACAACCTGCGCCAGGTGCACCAGGCCGATGTCGTGGGACGTGTCCGAGGAGTTGTACAGGGGATGCATGAAGTACTCCTGCACCTGGACGAGGGTCCCCTCGTCCGGGGGGTAACCCCAGCTCCCGTTCGCGTCGGGGCCCATGTAGAACACGATGTTCTCCGCGTCCACAGGCATGGAGCCCTTCTTGTCCAGGCAATGGGCCGCGGTTACGACCCACTCCGGATGGATCAGGGTGCCGGAGCAGAAGGAGCCCATGTAGGCCATGCCCATGAAGAGGCTGCTCAAAGCGCCTACGGGCTCCCAGCCCGACTCGATCTGCCCGCCGTGGATCGGAATCGCTGTTGTCTCCAAGGGAACCTGGGGGTCGAGGGAGGCCTCCTCTACACAGGAGGAGAGGAGAAAGACAGCGAGCAGGAGAGCGGTGAGCGAAGCACTGCGCATGGGCACCTCCAGGAAGTTACCGGAACAGAATCTGGTTTTACAGGGCAGCTGTCAAACTTGACTTGGTCCCAATGATCCGTTTTGCTCGTTCGGGGAGGACTCCAATGGAGCCGATGACCGACGAATTCCTCGGACGCGGGCTGTGCCTCGTCAAGTCGACGGACATCCCACCCGACTCCGAGGACGTGCGGGTAACCCTCGTCCTGCCGGGTAATGTCCGCTTCCCCGTAGAAGGAAAGCCGGTGCGGGCCATCGGCGGGAAGGGCTTCGTCATACGCATCGAGGACGGCGCCGCGGCCCGGCTCACCGAGGATGTCCGCGCCCTTCTCTCCATCACCAACCCTACCCCCGCGCCAAAGCCCTCTGCTCCCTCGTCCGGCGATCAAACCAGGGGGTACGAGGATGCCCCGGACGCGGTGGATCCCCTCGTTGGCACCCTGGTCCACCCGGCGGCCCCTACCCAGCCGGCGGAGCCGGTGCCATCAATGGGTGAGGAGGCGGTCCTGGCCAAGGCGCAACCCATCGGGCGTGCAAACCTCATCGGTGAGGTCCTGGACGACAAGTACCAGATCACGCGACTCCTCGGCCAGGGGGGCATGGGAGAGGTCTACGAGGCCACCCATCGGTACCTGGAAAAGCGAGTAGCGCTCAAGGTGCTCCTGCCTGAGCTGGCGCGGGACTCGAGCTTCGTCACCCGGTTCCTCCGTGAGGCCCGGTCCGTGGCCAGCCTCATGAGCCCCCACACCGTGACCGTGCACGACTTCGGCGTCACCGACGACGGGATCCTCTACTTCACCATGGATCTACTGGAAGGCCAGCCCCTCTCCCGGATCATCACAGACGGGGCGCCGCTCCCCTTCGCACGAGCGGCACACGTGATACTCCAAGCCTGCGCATCGCTCCAGGAGGCTCATGACTGCGGCCTCCTGCACCGCGACCTCAAGCCCGACAACCTCTTCTTGACGACTCGGCCCGACGGCTACGAGCACGTGACAATCCTGGACTTCGGCATCGCCAAGGTCATGGGGGGCAACGAACGTCTCACGGTCACCGGAAGATCTGCGGGACGCCACTGCCCATTCGAGGCGGACAACACCGTGGCGATCCTCATGAAGCAGCTCCAGGAGATACCACCGGCCTTGACGCTGGCCTATCCCGACCTCCAGATCCATCCCCTGGTGGATGATCTCCTTTCGGATCTCCTGTCAAAGGACCCCGCCCGCCGGCCCCCCACAGCCCATACCCTCGCTGATCGGTTACGAGGTATAGCGGCTCGCATCGACGTCGAGATCCAGGGCGAGGCTTCGCAACCTCCGCAAAGGCAACATCCCCCGATCCTGGTCCCCGTCGACCGTCCTGCTCGATCCGGCCCCGGGCTCAAGACCTTGCTTGGATACGCCCTCGCCGGTGTTGTCCTCGTGCTGGCCGTCCAGTACGTGTGGCGGACCTGGGACAGGGTGGATCCAACGAGCGTCCAGGCCCCGGCGGCCGGGCCGGCGGCCAACACAGGCGCCCCCGTTGACGACAACGAGGGTGAACCCCGCTACCGTGAATCCAGTCTCCCTGATTTCCCTTCGGTCGCGCCACCCCTGTGGGCCTCACAGCCCCTCGATGACGAACCCGCGGACGCGAACGAGCCCTCGGACGAGGGCTACGATGAGCCCGAGGCTGACGACGGCCCTCCCGGCAAACGCCACTACGTCCGACTCTCCCAGCGCCAGTCTTTCTGCCGCCACCTGGTCGATCTCACCGCCCGGGAATGGGCGGTGGAGGATCCGGCCTACAACGCCGTGCTGTAGCGCCTCCGGGCCGGTCCCTCGGGGTATCCCGATTCCCTGCGCAGGATCTATGACGATTGTCTCGATGGCTTCTTGCGAAGGAACATCTCCGAGGAGGAGGTGCGGTGCACCATGAACGCCGGCTCCCTCGGCGAGGTCGAGGCCTGCGGCCGATAGCCCCCCTCCCCCGTCAGATAATGCCCTGTTCCTTCAGGTAGGCGTACAACTGGGCGACGATTGTGTCCGCGTCGTTGATATCCGTCTCGACCACGACCTCGGGTGACCTGGGCTCCTCGTACGGCGAATCGACGCCTGTGAAATCCTTGATCTCCCCGGCCTCTGCTTTCTTGTACAGACCCTTGGGATCCCGCCGCTTACAAACACTGAGGTCACACTTGATATAAACCTCACTAAAGGCCCCAGCAGGCAGTATTATCCGCACGAAGTCCCGGTCGTTCTGAAAGGGAGAGATGAACGTACATACCACGATGTTGCCCTGCTCATAGAAGAGCTTGGCCGCTTCACCCACCCGCCGGATGTTCTCGGTACGGTCCTGGTCGCTGAAGCCCAGATCGCCGCAGAGACCGTGGCGCACGTTGTCGCCGTCGAGCATCTTCACCTGGCAGCCGTCGTCGAAGAGGGTCTTGACCAGCTTGCCGGCCACGGTGGTCTTGCCCGATCCCGAGAAGCCGGTGCACCACAGGACAGCGCCCTTGTGACCGTTGCGCGCCTCCCAGTCGGAGGTTTGTATGGCTCGATCCTGCCACTCCACGTTGGTGGAGCGACGAGACTGGGCCTGGCGCGGCGCCATGATGTCCTTCACGCTGCGCGTCACTCCGCGGATCATACCCCCGGCCACGGTATGGTTGGTGACCGGATCGATGAGGATGAAGCTGCCGGTACCCTGGTTGATGTTGTAGTTGTCGAAGAAGATTGGCCGGACGGTCTTGATGGAGACGCGGCCGATCTCATTCAGCTCGAAGTGATCCGCGTCGTCATCCCGGTGCAGGGTGTTCACGTCGATCCGATAGGCGACGTCCCTGATTCGCGCGTTCACCTTCTGGGTGGTGTGCTTGAGGATGTACTGGGTGCGGTGGTTCATCGGTTCATGATCCATCCAGCACAGGTTGGCCTCGAACTCGTTGGCCACGTGGGGCAGGTTGCCCGTGCGGACGATCATGTCACCGCGGCTGATGTCTATCTCGTCTTCGAGGGTCAGGATGACCGCCTGGCCGGCGAAGGCCGAGTCCAGCTCGCCGTCGTAGGTGACGATGGACTTGATCCTGGAGACCCGTCCTGAAGGCAAGGCCGCGATCTCCTCGCCCACCCGGATGGTGCCCGAGGTGACGGTGCCGGCGAAGCCCCGGAAATCCAAGTCGGGCCGGATCACGTTCTGCACGGGGAAGCGGAAGTCCACGAAGTTCCTATCAGCGGACACATGCACGTTCTCCAGGATGTGCAGCAGAGTGTGTCCGTCGTACC
>CAZNWW010000344.1:0-2331 GCA_964576155.1 uncultured Myxococcales bacterium
GGGAAGCTGGCGGAAGACCAGGATCTTCACTGGATCGTCGGCATCCCCATGGTCGGATTGATCATCTGGAAGGACTCACGCCGTCTCTTGACGGCCATGGAGTTCTCCGTGACCCTGATCTCGGTGCTGGCTCTCCTGACGGTGCTCGGGACCCTCTTCTACGGGATGCCCTTCTTCTGGCAGTTCTGGTTCGCAACGCTGATGGGCCTCATCGGCATCAGCTCATTCCTCTGCCTGGTGGAGCAGCTCCCGAAGATGCGCCGTATCGGGTACGTCCTGATCCACGCGTCGATCATCGTCGTCATTGCCGGGGCCACCATGCGCACCTATCAGAAGGAGGAGGGCATGGTCCACCTCCTGGTCGGGCGCACCAACAACCGGATGATGGTGATGGAGGGAGGGGTCCAGATCGACCGTGAGGTGCGACTCCCATTCACCGTCCGCCTGGATGAATTCCAGGTGAAGTTCTACGAAATGGTCTACGTGTTCGTCCCCCCGGGGAAAGGCCCCGTTGCCAGCCTCAGCGTCGAGCGCGGCCACGAGACCGACGTCGCCGGATCTCATATCAAGGTGATCGGGTCGACGGTGGTGGAGACCCCCGGCCGCCCGGGGCAGCCACCTCGGAAGCGACACGTCGCAACGGTGGAGGTGGACGGAGAGCTCGGTGATATTCCTGCGGATACTCCGCTGGGCAACGACAAGTTCGTGCTCCTCTACAAGATCGAATCCAGTGAGGTGAAGCTGTACCAGAGCAAGGTGACCCTTCTGGACGAAAAAGGCAACGAGCTCATCACCCAGGACGTGCTCGTGAACCATCCCCTGATCTACGACGGATGGTGGCTCTACCAGTCCAACTGGAACCCGAATAATCGCAGGTACTCGGGCCTCCATGCCGTGCGGGATCCAGGCCTTCCCTTCGCGCTCGGCGGGCTGGTCTTCCTCGTCCTCGGGGTGCTCCTGAAGATCCGCTTACCTAGGCGGCGAAAGGAGGGCGCGGCATGATCTATAAACTGATGATCCTGGCCTACTTGACCGCGGCCGTCTTCTACGGCCTCGGCATCATCGCCGCGTTCAAAGGCTCTGAGAAGGCGACGAAGACCCTGGGTTGGCTCGGCCTTGCCACGGTGCTCGCCGGCTTCCTCATCGGCCTCGGAATGATGATCACGGCTTGGATCGATATGGGCCAGCCGCCGTTCCGAACCCTCTACCAATCCCTGATCTTCTTTTCGGTGACCACCGCTATTGTGTTCCTGTTCGTAGGACGCCGGAGTGTGCTCCTGGGGCTGGCAACGGGGCTCTTTGTCGTTGCAATCCTCACATACGGCTACCTGCAACGGGACACCCGCGCGGTCTATCTCCCGCCAGCGCTCCAGAGCGGCTGGTTCGTTCCCCATGTCCTGGTCTACTTCCTGGGATATTCCGCACTCTTCGTGTCCTTCGTCGCTTCGATCCTGCACCTGATCTTCCCGAAGCCGAAGGAGCTCAAGCACGCGAGGCTCCTGGGCCTCGAAGGATTCAACTTCAACGCCCTGGCCTACCGTTCCATTCTCTTCGGCTTTGCGATGATCTCTGCGGGTCTGATCATGGGCTCGCTCTGGGCGAAGTTCGCTTGGGGAGACTGGTGGTCGTGGGATCCGAAGGAGAACTGGGCCCTGATCACCTGGCTGGTCTACGCCGTCTACCTGCATCTCCGATTCATCCGGGATATCGGTGGCAAGACCCTCGCGTGGGTGTCCATCATCGGTTTCCTGGTGATGATGTTCACCTACCTGGGAGTAAACTACCTGCCGGTGGCACAGAACACGTTGCATTCGTACCAGAACGAGTACATGAAGAAGTAGTCGCTCCCTGGCGCATGACTTCAACGGGTGATGAGGCGACCATGAAAACACCAACTACGATGTCGATCCTCCTGGTCCTCCTCGCGACCCCAACGGCCTGCCAGGAGGACGGTCTCGCGGACGGCGGTCTCGGTGACGAATATGAATGTTCTTCCTGCCACGGCTCCGACACCAATGCGGCCCCGCCCTCCGCCGTGGCTGACGGGCAGGACGATACCTCGTATGTGGGGGTCGGCGCTCATCAGGTCCACGTGACCGACGGCGCGGGCCATGAGGCCTTTGATTGCGAGATCTGCCACCCGACGACCCCGGACTCTGACGACATGCTCTCGCACGTAAACGGGCTCCCTGCAGAGATTAATCTCGAGGGCTGGGATCGGAACAAAGCCACCTGCGCGAATGTCTCATGCCACGGCGCGGGACTCGAGATCGGCGGCGGCAAATACACCACACCGTCCTGGACCTTCGCCGACGGTAAGCACCCCGGAGA
>CAZNWW010000344.1:2364-5046 GCA_964576155.1 uncultured Myxococcales bacterium
CCCGCCACCGGCACCACATCCGCAGAACGAGGACTGCAACGTGTGCCACCCGGGCACCGTCGGCACCGATGGACTCATAGACATGGGGAAGGGCCTCCACATCGACGGCGAGGTGGACGTCGAGGCCACCGGCTGCGGCTCCTGCCACGGCTATCCCCCGGCCCAGCCTCACCCCCAGGGCCCCAGCGACACCCAATGCGCCTGGTGTCACTCGGCCACTACGCTGCCCGACGGCACCCTCGACGATGAGGGTGGGAAGCACCAGAACGGAACCGTCGACTCCAACAAGTTCCATCCAGCAGACTTCGTGGATGCGACCGTACATGGACTCCAGTTCATCTCCGACGGCCCCGGCGGCTGCACCATATGCCACGGGGACGACCTCGCAGGCGGTCCGACTGGCACCTCCTGTGATGAATGCCACCCGAACTTCCGCACCGATTGCACCTTCTGTCACGGCGGTGAGGACAACGACACAGGTGCCCCGCCTAAGGCCGTGTTCGGCGAGACCGACACCACCTTCGCCGGGGTCGGCGCGCACAGCACCCATGTGCTGGAGAACCCCTTCTCGCACAAGATCTACGGCTGCTCCGAATGCCACGCCGCCTACACCGACGCGTTGGATCCAGGGCACATCGACGGTGAGGTAGCGTTGGTCTGGGGCGAGATCGCCGCCGCGGGGGGGGCTACGCCGGAGTATGTCGATGGCTCCTGCTCCTCTGTATACTGCCACGGCAGCACCTTGACTGACGGAGATGGTGCGAACACCACTCCTGTATGGGCCACGGTGGACGGGACACAGGCGGCCTGCGGCAACTGCCATGCGGTGCCCCCGGGCGGGGGACACCCGCAGATGGACGACTGTAAGGTTTGTCACGGCTGCGTCGCCGGCCCTGATCAGACCATCCGGCCGGAGGGTGCGGCGTTCCATGTAAATGGCGAAGTCAACATGCAGGGCGCCGGGTCGTGCCCGGTGGAGGAGTGATTCCAACAATGCGCACATTGATTGTGATCCTGATCGCGGCAGGCCTGGTCGCCGGCTGCGGTGATGAGAAGAAAGACGAGACAGAGAATAAAACGGCAGCGAAGAACGCCCCTTCGGCGCCCCCGGCAGGGCTCAAGCCGATGGGGGGTCAGAGCCCCCATGGCGGCGCGGGCGGAATGCCGGCCGGACACGGTCAGGCCGAGATGCCTGCGCTGCCGGCCCCCGAGGCGCCCAAGGGCATGGACTTCTCCGGCATCAAGAAAGCCGAGGGCGGCCACTCCATCGAGGAACTCTTCGCCAAACGCGCCGAGCTCTCGGGCAAGGTCATCAAGGTCCGGGGTCGGGTGGTGAAGTTCAGCCCCCAGATCATGGGCACCAACTGGGTTCATGTTCAGGACGGCACCGGCGCCGCCGGGACCAATGACCTCACGGTGACCACCACCGAGATGATCGAGATCGGTGACCTCGTGGTGGTGGAGGGACCCCTGGCAGTGGACGAGGTCCTCGGGCACGGAATGAAGTATCCGGTGCTCATGCAAGGCGCGAAGATCGTCGTCGATAAAAAGGACTGAGAATGACTCTTATCCCTTGATGGGAAAGTGGCTTGAAGTCCTCAGCGAGTTAAATATGCTTACCGCGATATCGTCTTGGATGCCTGTTGTTTACTGGTAGCCGAAATTGATTGGAGGAGATGAAGATGAAGCGACTCTTGACAGCAGTGGCTCTGGTCAGCGTGTTCTTCCTGGCCCAAACTGTGATGGCGGCGGACCCCCCCGCAGGGAAGATAACTTTCGAGCACACTCCCAAGGGTTCCAAGGGAGCCTCGCATTACGATCACCAGGCCAATGATGGGCACAAGGCCACCGCGTGCACCGTTTGTCATGCCTCCGATGCGGGCGGAGCGCTGAAATGGGCGAAGGCCAAGGACGACTCAGCGGAGGAGATCAAGAGGGTCAAGGACGCAGCACACGCCGCGTGCTGGACTTGCCATGGCAAAAAGAACGAGGCCGGTGAGAAGATCGCGTCAAAGTCCTGCGCCAAATGCCACGCCAAGGCCGCAGAGTAGGGAGCTCCCCTCTCCCTAATCCACCACGACAACATCGCAAAGACCTGCACCACGTGCCATGTGGAGATCGAGCAGGTCCACGTCAAGGTGATCAAGGAGCACCTCTGGGAGGAGGCACCCGGGCGAATCCCCGCCTGCATCGACTGTCACTCCCCGCACAAGGTCCGGAAGGTCAAGTACGACAAGAGCATGACCGAGGAGCTACCAGATGTCGATCCACGGCAAGGGCCTCGAGGAGAGCGGCCTCCTGGTGACCGCAGTCTGCACGAACTGCCACACCGCCCACACTCCCCTGCCGAAGACCGACCCCCTGTTCAGCGTCCACCATGAACAGGTAGCTGCCGCTAGCGATACCCGGTCCGCGTGGTGCCACGACTGCCACGGGGATCACCGGATCCAGCCCATGTCAAGCAAGGACTCGGTGATGTCGCCCATCAACCAGATCCACGTCTGCGAACGCTGCCATGCCACGGAAGCCCTCTACGAATCCGAGGGTATCGCCAAGCGGCACCTCCTCGGGCGCTATTAAGAGAGCGTCCATTGGCAGAAGATAAAAGAAGGAACCCCTGCGGCCACCTGCTCGGACTGCCACGACGCGCACCGCCCCCTGCCCGAGTCCGACCCCGAGTCC
>CAZNWW010000345.1:0-5023 GCA_964576155.1 uncultured Myxococcales bacterium
CCGCGAACGAGAAGAAGGAGATCCCGGTCGTGCTCAAGGCGGACAGCCAGGGTGCGGTGGAGGCGGTCTCCCAGGCATTGCAGAAGATTCAGGACGACCGGGTGGAGATTCAGCTCGTCCACGAGGCGGTCGGCGGGATCACCGAGAGCGACGTGAACCTCGCAATGACCGCCGGCGGCTTCATCATCGGCTTCAACGTCCGCCCCGAAGGCAAGGCGCGCAACGCGGCCAGCCAGGCGGGCGTCGAGATCAAGACGTTCTCGTTGATTCACGACATCATCGACATGGTCAAGGCGGCCATGGAGGGCGCGCTGGACAAGATAGCGAACGAGGTCTACCTCGGTCGCGCAGAGGTCCGGGAGATCTTCCAGGTGCCGAAGATCGGACGTATCGCCGGTTCCCATGTCATCGATGGGAAGATCCAGCGCGCCGCGAAGGCCCGCCTCATTAGGGAGGGCACCGTGGTCTGGGAGGGCAAGCTCGGATCCCTGCGGCGCTTCAAGGATGACGCCAAGGAGGTCGCTCAGGGCTTCGAGTGCGGGATCGGGCTCGAGGGCTTCAACGACATCAAGGTCACCGACATCATCGAGGCTTACAAGATCGAGATGATCGCAGCGAAGCTCGAAGAGTAATCCTGATGAAAGCCTGGCAGCGTGGGGATCGTGTCGGGAAGCTCGTCTGCCAGATCGTGGCCGACAGGCTGTCGCGGGGGAGCTCTGACAAGAGACTCGATGGTGTCGTCATCACCGGCGCAAAGATGTCCCCGGACATCAAAGCAGCCACGATCTACTTCCAAGTCCTGGGTGGCGACAAGGATCCGGAGCGGATTGCGAGCACGCTGGCTGCGTTGGAGCGCGCCGGGCACCGCTTGCACCAGGAGCTCCGGCAGCAGATGAAGATCAAGTACGTCCCGACGCTGCGATTCCGCCATGACGCGAGCCTGGACCGCGTCCAACGACTGGAGTCCATCTTCCAGGAGCTGGACGCAGAGCGGCGAGATGAGTCGTAGGCGGCGACGCGCACCCGGCCCGCCGGGCATCCTCCTCATAGACAAGCCGGTCGGGACCACATCAGCAGCGGCGACCCGTGCCGTCGGACGACGGTTCCGTCTGGACCCCGTCGGACACACCGGGACACTCGACCCGGCCGCCACGGGTCTCCTGGTCGTGTGTACCGGATACGCCACCCGTCTGGTCCCCTGGATCCAGGAAGGCGAGAAGACCTACGTCGCGTCAGTCCGGTTCGGTGCTGAGACCTCAACCTGCGATGCGGAGGGGGACGTGACCCGAACCGCGCCGCCGCCGCCCGACCTGGCGGAGGAGCTCGGGAAGATCCTATCGGATTTCACCGGCGTCATCACCCAGGTCCCTCCGGCGTTCTCCGCTATTCGGATAGACGGACGTAGAGCACACGCCCTGGCCCGTGAGGGGATGATCGATGAAGGGTCGATCCCCCCGCGGGAAGTGATCATCCATGCCTTGGAGATTCAGCGTGTCGATGGTGCCGAAGCCTGGCTGGAGGTGACCTGTTCGCCTGGGACCTACATCCGCACATTGGCCGTCGATCTCGGGAGTGCCTTGGGGTCTGCTGCGCACCTGGCCGGGCTGCGGAGGGTACGAACCGGGGGCTTCGATGTCTCCAATGCGGTGCCGTTGGATGACCTCCTCGAGATGGACGACCCCGGAGAGCATTGGCGACCGGTGCTCGATGCGTTGTCGCGCTGGACCAGGCGTCTCCTGGACGAGGAGGAGGTGGCGCAGGTCCTCAACGGAGGGTCCGTCGCTGCGATGAGTGACATTGAGGACGGACCGGTGCTCCTTGTGGACCCGGCGGGACGAGCGGTCGCTGTCGGTGAGCCCGTCGAGGGCGCAGGGGAGCGTCAGGTTGCGGTGCGGCGTCTCCTGACTGAGGTTACGGTCAAGGGACCCTGACGAGGAACTTGAATCCTCCCTCGTCACGGGTAACGGTGATGCGGGCTCCGCGGCGGGCCTCGCCGGACAGGATCATCTCGGCGATGCGATTCTCCACCTCGACCTGGAGGACTCGACGCATGGGCCGCGCACCTTCATCCCGACGATATCCCCCACGCTCGAGGATCAGCTCGAGAGCCTCGTCGGACAGGGTCACGCCGATGTCCTTCTCTGCGAGGAGGCGCGCACCCAGCTTCGCCGCAAGCCGACTGGCGACATCGAGGGCCTGGCCCTGGGACAGCGGTCTGTAGACCAGGGCCTCGTCGACGCTCCTGCGGAGGACCTGGGGGACCGACTGGTTGAGCTTCTCCCATAATTGGTCGTCTGAGACCTCCGCTCCATCATCGGAGCTGGGCGCGAAGCCCACGGACGGTCCTGTTCCACCGGAGAAGATGTCGGGGTCCGCGTCCAGGGTGAACAGGAGGACCGTATTCGAGAAGGCAACCTTGCGGCCCTTGCCGTCCATGAGCCATCCAGTGGCCACCAGGCGACCCAGGAGCTCCTGGACCTCGGGATGGGCGCGGGAGAAGTCCTTGAACAGCAGGATCTGGAAGGGACGGCGGTACATGGCGTCGGTGAGCTGCCCGCCCTGCTCGTAGCCGACGTACCCCGGACTGGTGCCTACGAGCTTCGCTACGGAATGCCCCTCGGTGTACTCCACGCTCTCGAAGATTCGGATTCCGTGCTCGTCGTCGAAGAGGAACTCTCCGAGGGCGCGGGCGGTCTCGGAGCGACCTGTCCCCGGAGGGCCCACGAGGATGAAGCTCGCCAGCGGGCGGTCACCTCCCAAGCCGGCGAGGCCGCGTTTCAGCGCGTCGGCGAGGCTCTCGAGCTGTCGGTCGTGTCCGATCACCCGCTCCTTTAGGAAGCTCACGAGGCGGTTGTATCGGCTCGCTGCCGAGAGGAGGAGCTTCTCCACCGGTACCCCGACCTTCTCGGAGATCACCTCGGCCACGTCCTCTTCTGTGACCTCCTCCCGGCCGTCGGTCTTGCAACCTGCACCGGCGAAGTCCAGAACCTCGATGGCCTTGTCCGGGAGGAAGCGGTCCAGAACGTATCGCACCGTCAAGCGCACCGCCGACTCTGCGGCGCGCTTGGAGTACCGAACTCCGTGATGCTCTTCGTAGAAGGGCAGCACTCCCTTCAGAATCTGCACCGTGTCATCGGGGCTGGGCTCGTCGATCATCACCGGCTGGAAGCGCCGCTCCAGCGCGGGGTCGGACTCGATGTACTTCTTGTACTCCTGCAGGGTGGTGGCGCCGATGCAGGGAAATCGACCCCGGGAGAGCGCGGCCTTCAGCTCGTTGGCCGCGTCCAGCGCGCTGTCCCCTGAGCCTGCGCCGACCATGGTGTGGATCTCGTCGATGAAGATGATGAACCGGCCCTCGCCCCTCTCCACCTCCTTGCGCAATTGGATCATGCGCTCGGAGAACGAGCCTCGGAGGGATGTCCCGGCGACGAGGGAAGAGGTCTGGAGGCTCAGGATCACGCGTTGGTGCAGAGGCGCGCTTGCGGGGGTCCGGTTCGCAATCTCCCTGGCGAGGCCCTCCGCCAGGGCCGTCTTTCCGACCCCGGGCTCGCCCACAAGGCAGGGGTTGTTGGTGTTGCGCTTGAGGAGGGTCCGGATCACCTGTCGGATCTCCTTGTCACGACCGATGATCGGGTCGATCTCACCGAGGAAGGCCTTGCGGGTCAGGTTGTCGGTCATGGAGACCAGGAGCGGGAAGCGCTGCTCGTCCAGGTCGAATGGCGTCTCCTGATCATCTCCTTCCTGCTCCGCCTCGTCCGCACTCTCGCTATCTTTCTCAGGCTCCTCCCCCTCCTGTGGGAGGGGCTTCAGCCCCGACTCCCGCGCGCCTCCAACGTCCGTATCCCGCATCCCCGCGTCCCCATTGCGGATGCGCTCGGCCTCCTCCTCGCTGAGTCGATCCTCCTCAATCTCCTCTTCACTCACAGGCTCGATGGTGCGGGTGATCCGCATGTTGGCCTGCTTGGCGTTGAGCCGTTGGCGGAGACGCGGGATGCTAACTCCCGCCTTCTCCACGGCCTGGTAGGTCAGAGACCTCCGGATGCGTAGCATCGCATCCAGGAGAAAGAGCGGGTTGACGAAGGGCGTGTTCCGTGAGGCCGCGATCTGGAATGCCTTCTGGCGGCAGATCAAGACCGTGTCCTCCGGCTCCGAGGCCCCGCGGGGGCCTGCGCTTTTCTTCATATCCTCGACGATCTCGAGGAGGCCCTTGCCCCGACGATCCCGGTGCTTCCTTTCGTCTTTCAGGTAGAGGCCGCTCTGCTCCAGAATGGGGAGCGCGGTGTTGGGCTGGACGCGGAGCATCGCAATGAGGATGTGGATGGTCGAGAGCTCCTCCTTGTAGTGCAACGCGACCTTGTCAGCGAGGTCGAGGATGTTGCGGAGGTCGCCGCTCATCACGAGGGTGTTCGCCATCGTGCACTCCGTCAGGGGCGCAGAACCCGTCGGGTTTCGCGCTCGTCCACGGTGATTTCGAAGTCCTTTCCGAGCTCAGGCGGGATCTTGCCTGCGCCCGAGCGCCTGTATCGCATTGTGAGTTTGACCCGGTAATTCCCCGGCGGTAGCTGGAGTTGGATCGCTTTGTCTTCGGTACGGATCGGGCCCGGGCCATCCGGAAAGAGACTCTGCGGAAAATCGAAGGTGGAGGTGCTGATCCAAGCGCCCTCGGCATCCAGCACCTTGACCTCCATGCGGTCGAGGACCTCGTCCCCGAGTCGGTGTACCCGGTCGAGATCCACGGTAAGTGTGACGTCGCATGGCGTGTCTCGAAGGAACCAGAGCGTGCCCGCGAGGACCCCGAAGAGGACGAGGTAGCGGATCTGAGGTTTTTTGAGGGCTTCACGGATGGTGGAGAGGCTTGGTTTCATGGCGTGGGACTATATCACAGATCGATCTTTCGGTTCGGCGGGTCTCGGCTCACGATCTCGAAGGCTGCGGTGCCCGTCGCTCGCAGGTCCCGTTTGATCAATCGGAGCGGATCGCGTAGTCGGATGGTCAGGTTTGACAGCTTACTGTTCCTGCACCA
>CAZNWW010000346.1:0-5018 GCA_964576155.1 uncultured Myxococcales bacterium
ATGAAGCCCGTCGCGGAGGCGGCGGCCTTGGGGTGGGCCAGGTCGATGGCCGCGGCGCCGGTGAGGATCGCGTCGGGCCCGTAGATCATGAACCCGGCGAAAGCCAGAAGGGCCGTCGCCGCGATGAAATCCCCCTGGGGGATCGGGATGAACGCCAGACACGCCCCAGCCAGGAAGAAGAGCATGATCGCGCAGACCGGTGCGCGCCTGGATTGGAAGAACCTGTCGGACACCCATCCCGACGAGATCGCACCCAGGGATCCGATGAGCGGGAACACGATGGCCATGAACGCGCTGTCCTTGACCTCCTGCCCGTGGAAGTCCGCGAAGTACTGGATTCCCCAGTTCATGAAGGCGTAGCGGACCGCGTTGAAGCAGAAGTAGCTGAGCGCCAGGATCCAGAGGACCTTGCTGGACAACGTGACCCGGATGATACGCCAGATCGACCACTCCTCGACCTCGACCCCGTCGTCCGCGGGGGGCTCTTCGTCATCCCGGATATGGGGCAGCTTGACGTCCTCGGGCTTGTTGCGCATGCCGAAGATAACGACCACGGCGAGGGGGAACATCGCTATCCCGGGGACCCAGAAGGCCGCCCGCCAGCTATACTCGCTGACCAGCCACCCGGAGAGGAGCCACGCCGAGACGTTCCCCACCTGATAGCACGTGGAAATAAGGCCCATCATGGTGCCCCGTCGGCCGACACGGAACCAGTTGGACATGGTCTGCACGACCATGGGCCAACCAATGGACTGGCAATACCCGTTCACCCCCCACAGCACGAGCATCAGGGTATAGCTGGAGGTGTTCGCGAAGAGCAGGTTGCATACACCTATGGCCACCAACCCGATGGTCATCATGCGGCGTGCCCCGTATCGGGATCCGATCTGGCCGTTGATGAACTGCCCGGTGGCGTAGAACACGGAATACACGGTGGGAATCAGGCCCACCTGGGCCTTGGTCCAGGTCGTGAATTCGTTGAGGATCTCCGGCTGCGCGGCGGCGAAGTTCATCCGGCAGAGGTAGTAGGAAGCGTAGCTCATCCAGAGCAGCGAGAAGATCCGCTGCTGCCAGCCTCGGGTACGGCGCTCGACGTCGTTGGTGCTCATCGTGTGCCTCTCAATCGTTGGGGAGACGGATGGTCAGATCTTCTATCGGATAGGACGCGCAGGGATGGATCTGCCCGGTCCAGATGTCGGCTTCACGCACGACAACCCCCGCGGGCACGATGACCTTGCCCACTTTCAGCCGGGTCCGGCACATGCTGCACTCCCCGGACCGGCAGATGGACGGAACGACGTACCCGTGGCGCTCCATTGAGTTGAGGAGGGGCTCCGCGGCGGGCGCGGTGAACTTTCCACGCCCCTCGACGGTGATGGTCACGGTGGCGTCACGGGCGAGGCCTCGAGGCCAGATATTGGAGCGAGTGATGTCTTCGGGCATGCCGAAGAGCTCCCACCTCTGGCGATGCGCCGGGACATCGAGCCCCCGGAGGGTGTCCCGGACCATCTCCAGCATCTTCGGCGGTCCGCAGACGAAGAACCTGGACGCGGCGATCCTGTCCTTGCCCACGGTGTCGGTGATCGTGTCCCTGTCCAGGAACCCCGCCTTGCCCTTGTAGCGAGGGGGGGGCTCTGAGACCACCAGGTCCCACGTGAACTCCTGGTGCGCCGCTGCCAGGGCCTTGAGCTCATTCGCAAAGATCACGTCCCTTGGAGTGCGGCTGCCGTAGAGCAGGTGAACTCGATAGGGCCAGCGGGTGTTCGCTGAATGCCGAAGCATGGACATGAACGGGGTGATACCGCTGCCCCCGGCGAGGAAGATCAGGCTGTCCCCGTCGATGAGGGGCTCGTAGTAGAAGCTCCCCTGGGGCCCCGTCGCCTCGAACTCTGTCCCGCGAGGCACCTCCTGGCAGAGCCAGGGCGACACGAAGCCGCCGTCGATCTCACGCACGGTCAGGTCGAGCCAGGGGCTGCCCGGCGCCGATGAGATGCTGAAGGGCCGCGACGTGCGGACGCCCCCGATCTCCACGAACAGGTTCACGTACTGCCCCGACCGAAACACCGGGAGGGGCCCGTCGATGCGTTTCGTCCGCAGGGTGACCGCCGAACGCGTCTCGATGATTATCTTCTCCACCTTCAGGCGCATCCGATCCGGGTGGAGGCGCTCCATGAGACAATCCCGCTGGAGACGGAACTCGGCGCCGCCGTAGTCCCATGTCTCCGCGGGTTCAGTCAGCCCGGCGAGCTTCTTCAGCAGGGGTGCGTAACGACTCAGGTTCCGGCCCCAATCGATGATTCGGTCCTTCATCGGGTTCCCCCCCCGCTCTTTCGGGCGTCCCGGAGGACCAGCGAAGCGGCCGCCAGGCCGGAACTTATAGCCGGTTGGAAGCCACCGCCAGGCTGCGTCCAGGCGCTGGCCAGATACATCCCATCGAGGGGGCCCCGCTGGCCCAGACGAAGCACCGTGTGATCCCAGGGATGGTTGGCGAAGCCGTAGATCGCGCCGTCGATGTTGCCGGTGTACCGCATGTTCGTGAGGGGCGTCGAGACCTCCAGGACCTCCGCGTAGCGCCTGAGATCGGGCAGGACCTGCTCCGTCATGTCGAGCATCCCGTTGGCGATGCGGTTCTTGACCTCCACGTATTTCTCCGGCGGGACATCCCTCCAGGCCTTCCCTGCGGAGAGCGTGGTCAAGGTGAGCAACGAGGTCCCCGGGGGTGACACGTCCGGGAGGATCGAGTTGTAACAAGCCACGACCATGCCGCCCGGCTCACGAAGCTTGTGCATGCGGTCGTAGTGGTCGTCGGCATCATAGTCCCGGTTGAGGAAGAACTCGTGATCCGTAATGCCGAGGTCCTCCGGGGAGCGGTTGACGCCCACGTAGATGTTGACGCTTCCGAGACCGATCTCCCGCCGCCTGAGCGCCCGCAGCCACTTGCTGGGCACCGCATCAATGCCGATGAGGTCGTGGGCGAGGCTGATCGGGTTGACGTTGGCGACGACGTAATCGGCCATGTAGTGGTCGCCGGTGTCCGTGACCACCCCCGTGGCCCGACCGCTGCCGTGGGTGATCCGCTGGACGCCGCACCCCAGGCGGGTCTCCCCTCCCCAGGACTCGAACGCGGAGACGAAGGCATTGGAGAGAGCCTGTGACCGACCCCGAGGGAAAGAGGCGCCCTTCTTCACGTACCCTGCCAGCCCGAGCGCCAGGAGGAAGAACGAGCATCGCGACGGTGGCAGACCGAGGTAGCCCCAGTATTGGGAGATCACGGCCTGGGCCTTGGGGTCCTTTACGAAGCGATCCAGCACGTCCCCCCAGGTGGCCGGGAGGTAGCGAATCACGTTGGGGATCTTGGCCGGGAGCGCCGCTACCTTCGGGATCGAGAGGGAGCCCTTGAGGAGCTGCTCCTTGAGGGTTACCACCTCCCGCTCCAGCCCCCATACCATATCGAGGAAACCGCGGATGCCGTCCTCTTCATGGGGGAAGGCATCCACGAGCGTCTGGGTGTAGGCCTCGGTGCCAGGGGGCAGCGTGATGTCCATGTCGGGGTAGACGGTGCGGTAGAGGCTGTCGACCTGCAACAACTCCACCCGCTCGGTCACGCCGATATCTTCGAGGAGCCTGAAGAACGAGGATCGCTTCTCCGGCGGGCCGATGCCCGACAACTCGTGGAGCGCAATCTCAAACTCGTACCGCCCCCGCACGAAGCTGGTCGCGTAGCCGCCCGGGACGTTGTGGCGCTCGAGCATCAGGACCGATAGTCCCTTGCGCGCCAGCCGGGTTGCAGCGGCGAGGCCTCCGAGGCCCGCTCCGATTACGATTACGTCGTACTTCCTTACCATGCCTTCCTTCCCGTCATCCCGAGCGCAGCCGAGGGACCTCAGGCGCCTTGGCCACTTTGCCTGAGATCCTTCGACTCCGCTATGCTCCGCTCAGGATGACATGGATATCAAAATGCCTTCTCCAGGATACCGAGGAGGTCGCTCTCGTCGGCCTCCTCGGGGTTGTAGTTCAGCGCACCGTCATCCAGCGCGGCCCTCGCAATACGCGGCAACACCTCCCGCTCCACCCCCGCCTGCTCGAGGGTGACGGGGAGGCCGGAGTGATCGCGACACTCCGACTGGAGCCGGCGGATCGCGTCGATGGAAGCCCGGGCACGCGCAGAATCGGAGCCGGTCCCCCGGCCCACCAGGACGTCTGCCAGCTCTGCCAGCTCCCCCTGGATCCGTTTGCCGTTGTACTCGAGGGCCCACGGCAGGTAGATACCGTTCGCCACCCCGTGGGGGACGTGGCAGACGCCGCCTGTCGCGTGGGCCAGCGCGTGGACACCTCCCACCATGGAGTTGGTGAAGGCGATCCCTGCCAGGAGCGCGGCGTTGGCCATCCCCAGTCGCGCCTCTTCGTCCTGGCCGTCCTTCACTGCGCTGACGAGGAAACGGACGACGAGACGGATCGCGGCCAGCGCGAAGCCGTCGGAGACCGGGTTCTTCTGGAGACCCGTGTAGGCCTCCACTGCGTGGGTCAACGCGTCCATCCCCGTGGCCGCGGTGATGTGCGCAGGCAGGGTGATGGTCATCGCCGGATCCACCAGGGCGACGTGGGGGAAGAGGCGCCAGGAGACCAGGGCCATCTTCGCGCCGGTCTCCTCGTTGTAGATTACGGCCGCGTTGGTGGCCTCGGTGCCTGTGCCCGCGGTGGTGGGGATCGCTATGAGCGGACGCATGGGGCGGGTCAACCGATCGATCCCCTGGAAGTCGAGGAGATCGTCGGCCTCCTCGGAGATCAGGATGTTCACTCCTTTGGCCGTGTCGATCGCGGAGCCCCCGCCCAGCGCGATTATCCCGTCGCAGCCTTCGGCCCGGTAGAGCTCCGCCACCCGGTTGACCACGCGGTTGCTGGAGTCCACAGGGACCTCGTCGAAGATCGGCCCCAGGCCCCGGTCCCCGTCAGCGAGGGCTGCGATGACCTTGTCCACGAGACCTGCGGCGGCCACGCCCTTGTCCGTGATCAGCAGG
>CAZNWW010000347.1:0-5016 GCA_964576155.1 uncultured Myxococcales bacterium
GGTCCGCGACCGGTACCGGCACCTGTTCGAGGACCAGCTGCAGATCCGCAAGTTCCAGATCGAAGTGGGGCTGGACTACTACAACTACGGCAATGCCTTCGTCATGGTCCAGTTCCCCACTGTGAAGTGGCTCCACTGCCGGCACTGCGACTTCAAGGCGCCGATCAAGAAGCTGCGGAAGAACTACCGGTTCACCGACCTCAAGTACTACCTGCGCTGCCCCCGGTGCGGGACGCACCAGGCGGCCCGGGTGCGGGACGTGACGGTCAAGAACTCCTCGGGCATCCGGCTCGTCCGCTGGGATCCGGAGCGCATCGAGATCGACGACAACGACGGCATCACCGAGCCCGAGTACTACTACAGCATCCCCCAGAAGCTGAAGAACAGCGTCGTCATCGGCAAGCGCAAGGTCATCGAGACCGTCCCCGACGTGTTCATCCAGGCGCTGCGCAAGAAGAAGTCGGTGAAGTTCGCCAAGGGCAGCCTGTTCCACCTCAAGCGCCCCATCATCGCGCAGAAGGACCAGGGCTGGGGCATGCCGCTGGTGCTGCCGGTGCTCAAGGACATCTTCTACCTGCAGATCCTGCGCAAGGGGCAGGAGATGATCGCGCAGGAGCACATCGTTCCGCTGCGTGTGCTCTTCCCTCAGCCCGGTGGTGAGAGCAGCGACCCGCACACGATGGTCAACCTCTCCCGGTGGCGCGAGAACATCGAGGAGGAGGTGGCGCGCTGGCGCGCTGACCCCAACTACATCCCCATCATGCCCATCCCCCTCGGCCACGAGATGATCGGCGGTCAGGGCCGGGCGCTCGTCCTCCACCAGGAACTCCGTGTCTGGAGCGAGCAAATCATCGCCGGGATGAACGTCCCGCTGGAGTTCATCTTCGGGGGGATGCAGTACACCGGCTCGAACGTGTCGATGCGCATCCTCGAGAACCAGTTCATCGGCTACCGCTCCGACCAGCGCCGAATGGTGCGCGACTTCATCATGGGCCGTATCTGTGACCACCTCGGCTGGCCCAAGGTGAACATCCGGTTCGAGCGCTTCAAGATGGCAGACGACCTGCAGCGCCTGATGATCTACTTCCAGGCCAACCAGGCGATGAAGCTGTCGGACACCACCTTCCTCCGTGAGCTCGGCGAGGACTTGGCGGTGGAGGAGGAGCGCAAGCAGTCGGAGCTGAACCGGCAGATCGAAGCCAACCGCCACATGATGGTGGCCCAGGCCGCGGCTCAGGGCGAGGCCAACCTCGCGTCGATGCGCTACGACCTCCAGGGGCAGAAGCTCCAGAACGAGGTGCTCGGGCCCCCGCCGGACGCCATGGGGATGCCGCCCGAGGGCGGGGACCCAGCGGCAGCCGGCGCACCGATGGAGGGAGCTCCCGAGGAGGCCGGGCTCTACGCAGAGAACGCGGGTGCGGCTCCGGAGTACGGGATGCCGCCGGCCGCCGCTGCCGCGGGCGCCTCGCAGGAGGGCGGGATGGACATCCGCTATGTGGCCCAACGGGTGGCGGCCCAGCTTCGGAGCGCCCAGGAATCCGACCCGGCCCTGTACGCACAGTACCTGCAGCGCATCAAGATGGGTAGCCCCCAGTTGTACCAGCTGGTGCAGGCCTACCTACAGCAGACGGGGGGAGAGCGCAGCCCGCTGAATCCGATGCAGCGTCCGATCCCCGAGGTCAAGCCTCCCCGCGCCGAGCCCGGCCGCGCCCTCGTCTGATCCCGGGCTAAGAGAGGGGCGGGCATGCCCACCCCTCTTGCATTAGCCGTACACGGCCGCCTCGAGTGCATCCTTGTGGAGGTCCTCGAGGATCAGCTCGCAGTCCGGCTCGTCCAGGCGGGCCAGCACGTAGCACACGGGGTGCCAGTACAGTGGCTCGGGCTGTGGGTCTTCGATCAGGATGGCCCGCCCGCTCTGGGGGGAGACGCCCCAGACACCCTTGATGACCATGACGACGTCCTCGCCGCCCTCGAAGTCGGCTTCGCAGAACTGACAGAAGCTCATTGCGTCTCTGCTCCGATCACGAAGAGCGGCACCACGCTCCCGAGGCAAGCGAAGTGGTACAGCTTCTCGTCGGACCCGTCCTCCATGAAGACCTCCTCCATGTAGTCCTGCCCCGACATGTTGGACACGAACACCTCGACCTGCTCCATCCGGATGGCCACGTCGCCGGGCTTCACCGGGTTCTCGCAGATGGGGCACAACGGCCGCCACGTACCGTAGGGGTCCGTGTGCTCGTCCTCGTCGGGAGCCGCCGGCTCATGGAATCTCGTCACTCTCCGCGGCGTAGTTGCGCTCGAACGCATCGAGCCTCCTCTCCAGCTCGCCCACCAGGTCCCGGTTGCGGGACACCAGCTGCAGGACGATGCTCTCGTTACTGCAGATGTCGCAGTATCCGTTGGACCAGTACCCGACATGGACGGGCCAATCGTGTGCGCAGCTCGAGCACACCCATGCGTGTCCCGTGGAGGTCGCCTCCAGAAACTCCCCAAGAGCGCGGCAGCGGGCGCAGCACACGTAGTCGCAGACCATCTGCACTGTCCTGATCGACTCGTCCTGGTACTCGTCCAGGATGACGCGCCCGTGGGTCACGAGCTCGTCGAAGGCCAGCAGGGCGCAGAAGGCCAGCCCCTGGGTTGCATCTGAGTCGGCCCCACTCACGTCACCCCTCCTGCGCCCACAGCCAGTCTCCCGCCGCGTGGTGGAAGAACAGGCTCAACCCGAGGACCATGCTGATTGCGAACGTGATCACCGCCCGCATCACTCGTCCCCGTAGACGGCTTCGTTCAGGTTGTCGTTGAACTCCTGGACGCTGTTGTCTTCGTTCTCCTTTTCGTCCTCCTCTTCGCTCTCCTCGTCGACGCTGTCCTCGTCCTCGTCCGGCCCACAAATGCACCAATCGTCGGTCCGCATACGTCACCTCCTTGCTGGTTACGCGGTGTCTCTTGTGATCCTTATGACGGTTGTCAGTCCATCCCTTGCGGGGGTAGTCTGGACGCACAAAAGGACACGCCCCATGGCGACACTGAACCCAGAGGGCTCGTTTGACGCCCTCAAAGATCGTGTCAGTGGTGCCGTCGAGTCGATGTTTCCCTACGAGGGGAAGGACCACCGCCTGGAAGTGAACCGGGTCTGGGTGGACGACACGAAGAGCATCGGTGACATCCGTGCGCAGCAGAAGGCCAAGCTCGAGGGGCGCACGTGGTCTGTCCCGGTGATGGCCGACGTCTCCCTGATCGACAAGGAGACGGGCAAGGTCAGGGACCACAAGACCATCCGAGTCGCCAACCTCCCCAAGATCACCCGGCGCTACTCCTACATCGTCGATGGCAAGGAGTGGCAGGTGGACAACCAGTTCCGCCTGAAGTCCGGCGTGTACCACCGGGTGAGCGGTGCCGGCGTGCTGGAGTCCCAGTGGAATGCGGCCAAGGGCCTGGGGTTCCGGCTGCGGTTCGACCCCACCAAGCGTCGCTTCCTCATGGCCTACGGCAACTCCAACATCCCCCTCTACCCCGTGCTCAAGGCGATGGGGATGGACGACGACACCATCGAGCGGAGGCTCGGGCGTGGTCTGCTGGAGTCCGGCCAGAAAGAGAAGTCCGGCCAGGCTCTTCGTGCTTTCTACAAGGCGTCCACGGGGAAGGCTGCGCCCGACGACGAGGCGGTGGCCGCGGCCTTCGTCCGGGAGACGTTGACCAACACGGAGCTGCGTCCCGACAACACGAAGCTCACGCTCGGCAAGAAGTACGACAGCGTCTCGGGCGAAGCGCTCCTGGCCTCGGCCGCGCGGCTGGTGAAGATGTCTCGCGGCGAGGGCGAGGGCGACAACCGCGAGCACCTCTTCTTCAAGGACGTCCTCGCCATCGAGGACTTCGTGGCGGAGCGGCTGACCCGCAACGCCTGGAAGATCCGGAAGAAGCTGGAGAACAACATCGATCGGAAGGGGAAGGTGCGCGAGATCATCACCCCCGACCTGTTCGACCGGCCCATCCGCAGCTTCTTCACCACGACCCAGCTGTCCCAGCTCCCCGACCAGGTCAACCCACTGGAGTTCATCTCCGGCGCCACCAAGACCACGGTGATGGGGGAGGGTGGTATCTCCTCGACCCACCTGCTGGAGGACTCGACTCGCCTCATCGACCCTACGCACCTGGGGTTCTTGGATCCGATCCACACCCCGGAAGGTGACCGCACGGGCATCACGCTGCAGCTCCCGTTGGGCGTGGACAAGAAGGACAACACCCTCTACGTCCGGGCGCACAACACCAAGACCGGCCGGATGGAGAACATCGACCCGCACAAGGCCTACTCGAAGACCGTGGCGTTCCCGGACCAGTACACGTGGAAGGGGCGCACCCCCACCCCGCTGGGCAGCACGGTTACGGCCAGTGCGCCCGGCGGTGACATCCAGCAGGTGCCCGCCTCGGATGTCGACTACGTGCTTCGGTCTCCCAAGGGATTGTTCGGCGTGTCGGCCAACCTCATCCCGTTCCTGCAGAACAACCAGGGCAACCGGGCGATGACTGCGTCTCGCCAGCAGGAGCAGGCGGTCCCTCTCGTCGATCGGGAGGCTCCCCTCGTCCAGACCAAGACCGAAGCGGCGAAGACCTTCGAGGACATCGTGGGCTTGTTCAACGCCCACTACGCCCCGGTCGCGGGGAAGGTCGTGGCAGTGCGGCCGGGCGCTATCATCATCAAGCCCGCCGGAGGGAAGAAGCAGGAGGTCCAGCTCTACGACCACTTCCCCCTCAACGAGTCCTCCAGCGTGCTGGACTCCGAGGCTGTCGTGTCGGTCGGCGACACGGTGAAGAAGGGCGACCTGGTTGCAGACAGCAACTTCAGCGTCTCCGGAAAGGAGGAGGTGTTTGTTTTGCAGGGGGGTGTGGCTTCCCGCGTCCAGCTGGGGGAGCTGGAGCCTCTTCCGGGGACAGCGGTGCTGGCACTCGACTGCGACAAGGTGTCGTACTCCTGGCGGCCGCTCAAGGAGCTGATTAAGCACCGGACAGGGGACCCGT
>CAZNWW010000348.1:0-5010 GCA_964576155.1 uncultured Myxococcales bacterium
TGGTCACCCGGGGTGGTCTCGAGGGGATTCATGAGGGAGATCACCGCCTGGTCGACCATGGACGCGCCCAGCGCGGCCTCTTCGCCGGACCGCGTCTTCACGTCCACGATCACGTCCAACATCTCACCGGGCCGGACCTTCGGCTTCAGGTTGCGGATGGTGATCGTCGCGCCGACCCCCGGCAGCAGGGTGACGTGCTGGCCCTCGGTGATGAAGCCCACACGCTTGTTGGTCAGGTGCTTCCCTTCGTGTTTCTTGTGCACCGCCACCACGTACAGGTTGGCCAGCATGGTGCCCCAGGTGTCGGCTTTGACCGTGCCGCCGGCGGTCCACACGCCGTCGGCGCGCTTGCTGACCGGGATCGTGGTCGACGCCACGAGGCCGCCGGAGATGTCGGTGAGGTCCACGTGCACCACCTTCTCCACGGGCACGTAGTCCGGGTGGAAGGTCACGTCGATGTGGGTGGAGATGCCCTCCTTCTTCGGGGGCTCGTTGACCTTGGAGACCATGGGCTTGGCGCTGTTGAGGCGGATCTGCCGCTGTCCCAGCGCCTTCTTCATCAGCTCGCTGCGGACCACCGCCTGCCGGGCCGATTTCCCCATCTCGAAGCGGAACTCGGCGACCCCCGCGTCATCCGTCTTGGCCTTGACCTCGGTATTGGTCCCCTCGAGCTTCATGGTGAGGGGAATCTCTCGCGCCGGACGACCATCGAGGTCTATGACCCGAGCAGTGAGCACCACTGTCTCCCCGGCGGGGTAATCGTCCTTGTCACATTCCAGCACGGCGCGGTACGGAATCTCCGTGTACACGACGTCCCGCTTGACCTCGCTGATACGTCCGAAGCTGTCCTTCGCGGTGAGCTTCACCTGGAAGGCCTGCTCCGGCTGGAGGGACTTGCGGATGGTGTCGAGGTCCTTCTTGTCCAGGGTGAGCCGCCAAGATCGGACGCTACGGTCTATTGCGCCGGCCTTCTCGAGGAGGACCTTACCCTCAGCCCCCAGGGCAGCGAGGTCCAAGGTGGCGCCCTCGGGGATGCCGCCGGAGAAATAGGTCAGGCCCACAGAGACCATCAGGCTCTCCTGCGCGGGCGTGAGGAAGCGCTTGAGGTCGTGCTTGATGTTCATGACCGGGGGCTGGAAACGCTCCACCCGGAGACGCGCAGTCTCGGCGGCCTTCTTGTACAGGACCTTGAGCTCGTAATGGCCCAGGGGCATGTTCTTCGGGAGCGGGAGGTCCACCGCGGCGACGCCGTCCGCGTCGGTCTTCAGCTTCTGGCCGCCGAAGACCCGCCCGCCGGGCTCCTGGAAGAGGACAGTGACCTCGGCGCCGGGGAGCGCCGTGTACACGCCAAGCAGCTCCCAGGCCAGCATGCGTACGTGGATCGTATCGCCGGGGTTGTAGACACCGCGATCAGTGTAGACGAAGAGCTGATCCGACCGGAAGCTCTGGGTCCGTGCGTTGCTCTGGAAGCCCTTGGTGACCCGATACCGGGTCCCGCCCTTGGTCAGCGTCGCCACGAGCTGGTGCGCGGAGTTGGAGCCGGGCACCAGATCGAAGATACAGGTACCGTTCTCGTCAGCGACGCCGACCTTCTTCTTGTTGATCTTGACCACAGCGCCGGCCGCGGGCTTGAAGTCGGGCATGAAGAGAACGACGTGGATCTTGGTCTTGCCTTCCCCGGTGATCTGGTAGGGGTAGTTCATCACCAATGCCAGGCGCCCACGCTTCAGCAACTTCATCGCTACCTTGACCTTCTCGTCCTTTGGCCCCGCCAGCGCGTCGCCGTGCCCCTGGATCCCTACAGCAGCCAGCCCGGCCAGGGCCAGCATTACCAAGAACCCCCGAATCGTCCGCCCCATCATGCGTCCACGTCTCTCGTTCACGGCTGCCTCCTTCCCATGTTTCGTGCCTCGTCCCGACCAGGACACCGCCCCGACTGAAAAGTGCCGGTGCCTTTGTACGTACCGGGGCACCTCTAGTTCTATAGCTCTCGGTTCCAAGTCAAATGCATCTCAATCTCGATGTTCTTCTCCAAGCAGACTAACCGTCACAGGGATAAGGCTCTCCTGCCTCGTCGAGGCAGGTGCAGCGGGAGATCTGGAGGGGCTCGAGGTACTTCTCGACGCCCTCGATCGAGGTGTCCAGGGCCACGCTGGCATAGAGTTTCAGGGTACTGCCCAAGGCCGGCTCCCAGCCCTCGGGCGTCTCCCACAGCACCTCGGTTTCCCGCGTCAGATCCGGAACCGCGGTGACGCAGAGCATCTGAGGTTTCCCCGTCTGCAGGTCCAAAGTCACGTCGGTGAGGATCCCGATCACCGCATAGGGCTTGAGCATGTCTAGGGACCAGTATCCTCCGCCCAGGGCAAGGTTCTCCGGCGTCATGGAGAAGCGGAGCGCCCTCATGATCGCAGGATCCGTGGGCTCCGGGATCACTGCCTCGACAATGACCTGGCCGGGACCTCCCTGGTTCTCGAGCTTGCAGTTCCCACCAAAGCCGTTGTACGGGATCACCTCTCCTGCGAGGTGCGCCGCGAAGCGGTAGGTCCCACCGGACGCGTCCCCGGGTTTCACTATCTCGCCCCGCCATCGGATCTCCAGGTGATCCCCGTCGGAGGCATCGAAGAAGCCCTCCGGCGGCAGGAACGGAATCCAGCCGCCGTCGTAGCCTTCCATGACCCCTGCCATGGCCTCCCAGGGGACGAAGTCCGCACTGTTGGGGAGCCAGTCGTGCATGATCGACCAGGTGAGCCCCGCGTCGGGGATGTGCTGGGTCGAGACGGAGTAGCCGAAGTGGAGCCCGCCGTGGCCGAAGGACTGGCCCCACGCAGAGTCATACCAATGGAGCCCGAGGCCGTAGTCCCCTTCGTGCTGGAAGAGCGCACACCACTGCGGATTCTTCATCTGTTCGAGGGAGTCGGGCTCCAGGAGGTCCCCACCCACGAGCGCGCGGATGAAGACCACCATGTCCCGGACACAGGAGGTCACAGAGCCCGCGGTCCATGCGATGGACGGCGGGAAGACGTAGGTAGCGTCCAGGACGTTGCCCTCCACGTACCAATCGTCGGGGATGAAGCTCAGGGCCTCGGCGGGGACGCCGAAGACCTGGTAGGTCAGCTCCACATCCAGGTAGCCGTGGGCCAGGTCCTCCCGGGGCGCGTCGTCCACGTCCAGGTAGGTGTTCACCAACCCCAGGGGCTCGACGATGCGCTCCCGGAGGACGTCCTCCGCGGCCTGGCCCGTGACCGCCTCGATGACCATGCCCACCAGGACGTAGTTCGTGTTGCAGTACTCGCAGCCCTCACCGGGCGCGAAGTGCGTCTCCTCCTCCTCGATGAACGAGATCAGGAACGACGGATCATCGAGCGCGTCGGGATCGACCATCGCGGTGAGCAGGAACTCCGGCGTGGTCAGGTAGTCGGCGAGTCCGCTCTGCATGGCGAGGAGGTCACGGGTGCAGAGCGCCCCCCACCCCTCGTACTGTGGCAGATAGTCGGAGATCGGCACGTCGAGGTCCACGAGACCATCCTCCATGAGCAGGAGGAGGATCGCGGACATGAAGGTCTTGGAGTTGCTGCCAACCCGGAAGCCCATCTCAGGCTCCATGGGGACGTCGGATTGGATGTCTCGCACGCCCGCCGCTCCGCTCCACCACTCCCCATCCCCGGTCCAGATTGCGTAGGTCACGCCGGGATCGCCGGAGAAGGCGAGGTACTCCCGCAGAAGGTCCTCGAAGCCCTGGGCCAGGTCGGCGCCGACGGGATTGTCCACGGGAGGCTCCAGCAACGGCGGGACCTCCAGGTCCTCCCCGTGGATGATGTCCTCCCAAGGCTCCGCGACGTCGCCCGCTTCCGTGTCGGCCTCCCCGATGTCCAGGACGGGTACGGGATCTGTTGCACCTCCGCAAGCGGCGACGAGGATCGGGGCCAGGATCACGATGAGACGAAGTGGAGACATTGGACCCCCTCAGACCGAACGACTGAAGAATCAGAGCTCCTCAGGAGTGAGATACTCTACGGAGACGCTGCCGAGGGCCTTGTGAAAATCCGACTCGGGGTCCTGGGCCGCGCCGGGCGGCTCATCCTCGAGGGAGGTCTGGCGGGCGATGATGATCCCGTCGGGGTCGGCCTCGCCGGCCAGGCGGAGGGCCTCCAAGACACGATCGAGGAGAGGCTGCGCGCCCACGTCTTCACGATCCGCTGTGGCGACGCCGACGCTGACGGTATAGGACACCGCGTCGCCGCCCACCGGGATCGAGGTCTCGCGCATGATCCCGCGGAGCCGCTGCCCCACATGGACGGCGCCGTCCAGCGGGGTCTCGGGCAGGAGGATCATGAAGACCGCAGGATCTGTTCGCCCGACGATGTCGCACGCGCGGATCCCTCGACAGCAGTCCAGGATCATCGTCCGCAGGAACGTGCCTCCTCCGTCATCCCCCGTTGCCTCCTCGATGGCCTGGAAGCCGTCGACGACGAGGGCCGTGGCGGAGAGGGAGCGGCGGTATCGCAGCGCCCTGCCGAACTCGGCCCCGGCGGCCTCCTCGAGGGCCCCGAGGTTGAGCACGGAGGTCACCGGATCCATCGGCGTGAACTGACCGACCTCCAAGGACACAGCCTCTCGCAGGTTCGCTGCGAGGGACTCCAGCACGCTCCGGATACGAGCGACCGCGGCGCGGGGATCCCGTGCGGCGTCCGCGGAGGCTTTATCGAGTTCTGCGGTCAACTCTCCGAGGAGCGTCTCAACTTTGTTCATGTCTCTACCTCCCCCTCTCTCCTTTCCTATCAGATTCCCAGCCGGGCTGCGAGGGCGGCGGCGCGCTTCGGGGAAACTCCGGCGATGTGGATCCTCCCCCTCTTTAGGCTGACTTCCCTTGCTCTCTTGCATAGAGGTCGCGTCGAGCCGGACCTCCAGGGTGACGGCTCTGCACGGGGTCAAGCCCCTTCCGACCCCGACTCGCCTTGCGAGCCGGGGCCACCTTCCCCACGGGGAAGGATCAGGGGTTTGTCGGCTCAC
>CAZNWW010000349.1:0-5010 GCA_964576155.1 uncultured Myxococcales bacterium
CGTGCCGGGCTCCTGTATTCCGCTGTAGTAACAATACGCTCTGTACGGCCCCAGATGCCGATCTCAGCGTTGCTATTTCTCGAAGTGACTGCACCACGTCTTCGAAACAGCCAAATGCCAAGGCTGAGCAACCAACCGTCTCGAAACCCCGAAGCAGAACGCAGAAAGGCGACCCGAAGGTCGCCTTTCGTAGTGGAGCTGAGGGGTCTCGAACCCCTGACCTTAGCATTGCGAACGCTACGCTCTCCCAACTGAGCTACAGCCCCAATAGCGACGGTTTTATTAGCAAAGCCGTCCGACGATGGCAAGCATTAAATCGCCTGTCTTCGCCCAAGCGACAGACGACAGAGGACGCCGACGAGGAGGATAAGGAGCGGCAGCTGGCCGACCGGAGCGGTGGTCGATGTGCATCCGCCCCGACCCTTGGAGGTAGGCTCGACCGTAGCGTCAGCTGGCGGCGAGACGACCTCGGCGCCGCGGTCTCCCCCTGTGGGAGGGCCTTCAGGCCCGACTGCGTCAGGCACAGGCTCTGGCCCCCCCTCGATATCAGGGAACTCGATGTCCTCGACGGTCTTCAGGAGCCAGCCATTCGGATCCAAGTTGATCGAACCGGGGACCGAGGAGACATCAAACTCGGCGACGGTGAGTCGATCCGTGAGGTTCATCATCTCGCGCTGCGTCTCCCCGTCCTGGCCGGCGATCTCCACCTCGATGGGTACCGATAGGAAGAGGGGCCAGTCCTCGGGCTGGAGCTGCTCCACTGCGACCTCGAGAACGTCCGTGTCCGGTGTGTGGCGCCAGGCGAGTCCGAGCTGCGGGTAGCCGAGGCCGTGGACCCACTCGTCGAAGAAGGGGGACAGGTCCAGGCCCGACGCGGACTCCGCCGCCAGCCTGAAGTCCTCGGTGGTGGCGCTGCCCCAGGAGAAGGCCTCAAGGTAGTCGTTCAGGAACTGGTCGAAGACGTCGCGCCCCATGAGGTAGCTGAGGGTATGGAGCACCAACGCGCCCTTGCGGTAGGTGGTCACCCCCCAGAGGCTCTTGGGCTTCGAGAGGGGGAAGTACCCCTCGGCCATCTCTGCGACCGCTCGGTAGCTGATCCCGAGGCTGTCGGTGTACTCCGCGATGGTGCCGGCGCCGTGGAGGTGCTCGTGATAGAGCGCCTCGTGATACGTCGCCATTCCCTCGCTGAGCCAGACGTCATCCCACGTAGCGATGGTGACCACGCCCTGGAACCAGGCGTGGGACATCTCGTGGGCGATGACGTCCTCGTAGACCTGCGCCGGGACCAGGATCTGGGTGCCGATGGAGACGCAGCTCGGATTCTCCACAGCGCCGCCCAGGTCGATCTCGTCGAACGCGATCTTGGGGAAGGGGTAGTCACCGTATCGGGCGACGAGCATCTCCATGGCAGCCGCAGCGTGTGCGAAGGTGTCCGCGGAGTCTTCGTACGAGGTCGGGTGGAGGTAGAACTGGTAGGGCACCCCGTCGTGCTCCTCCTCGGTGAGGACGTAGGGTCCGGCAGCGAAGTGGATCAGGTAGGTTGGGAGTGGCCAGTCCGCAGACCAATGGAATCGGGTCCGGGTCGGGCCGTCTGGCTCCTGGGCCAACAGCGCGCCAGGAGCTGCGACGAGCCATGGCTCCGGGACCGACACGAGGAGCTCGGTGGTGGCCTTGTCGTCGAGTCTGTCGTTGCAAGGGAACCAGTGACGGGCGCCCTCGGTGACGTTCACCGTGAAGACCCTGTCCTGGCTCCGGACCACACCCCAGGTGCCCCAGGGGGCAACATAGGGTTCCGGGATTCCTTGATAGTCCACCTGGATCTGCATCGCATCCCCGGCGCTCGAGTCCGCCTGCAAGGGGACGGTGAGGACGCCGCCGTTCCGGGACCAGCCGCCCTCACCGAGACCATCGACGTACAGGCCCGTGATCTCCATTCCGACGAAGTCCAGGGTGAGCGCGCCCGCTACTGCGTCCGCTTCGTCCAGCAGGATGTCCAGGGTCGCGGAGCCCGTGATGACCTCGTCCTCCGCCTGGAGGTCGATCTCCAGGCGGTAGTGGCTGACGTCCATAGCCTGTGCCGGGAACGCAGCCACGAGGAGCGCCAGGATCGATAAAGCGAGGCGCTTCACGGCAGGATCTGCTCGACGAGGACGGTGAGGTCCTCGGCGGTGTCGTCCGCGTGGAGGAGAGAGAGGATCCGGACGTCACCGGGGGTGCCGCGTAAGGAGCTCCGTACCTCCTCCAGCGGGATCCCGTCCACGGGGGTCCCGTCCACCGCGGTGACGACGTCCCCGACCACGACGCCCTGGGTCTCTGCATCGGTCCCCAGGTAGACCATCTCGATCACCATGGATCCCTCCCGCCAGGCCAACTCCACGGCGATCTTGTCCCAACGACCTGCGTAATGGGCCGGTTCGGTCCCGTCTCCCCAGAGGTAGAAGATCTGCGGGCTCTCTTCGGTGCCGTCCTTGGGGTCGATCCCCAGGACGAATCGTTCCCAGAACGCAGCGCCGAGCCATCCCTGGATGTCTACCCCGCTGGGGCCGAGGATCGTCACCAGGTGATGATCGTCCGGGATCACCACCGCCTCGAGGTCGGTCACCACGAGATCCCCGAAGCGGATTGATGGGATCCTGGTGAGAAAGGCATCTTCGGTCCCATACTTGGACGACCAGACATAGCCGGCCACCTGAGGCAGCGTCCCGTCGTCGAGTCCATCGAAGACGCTTTGGATGATAGTCGTCAAGGGTGATGAGGTGTCGGCGAGGAGCGGGACCGGGTCCCCGTCCACGAGCACGGGGCGCACCACGGGGAACGCGTTCTGCAGCTGCACGTCGACCGTCCAGGGCGCCGGTCCATCCCAGCCGGGGAGGGGATCCGTTTCCAGGTCGGGGGGCGAAGGCATCTGGTAGAAGAGGCCGCCAGGGTAGTCGAGGACCAGGAAGCGTTTCCAGATGTATGCCTGCCCCACGAGGCCTGCGATGTCCACGCCCAGGTAGGCTTCGTCCGGGGCCATGCTTCGTCCCTTCACCTGGGTAATACCGATGGGGTCGTCACCGAGCACCAGATCGGTCTCGTGGTAGAGGACATCGCCGACGATGTCCTCGTCGAGGAAGACCACCTGCGCCAGGGTGTCGAACATGAAGGGCATAACGGGACCGCCGTCCACGATTCCATCGAACAGGGGCAGGCCTCCGTGCACAACGAGAGGCACGGGTTCGTCCCAGGTCGGGATCGAGGGGACGTCCACCTCCGCAGTTGTGTCGATCTGTGGAGTGTCAGGGGTCTCCCCGTCGGCTCCGTCCTGGCTCACCTCGACCTCGAGCGGTGTGTCCTCATCCCTGATCTCCGGGACGATGGTGTCCGAGCCCGGTCCCGACGCGTCGTCGGTGCCGGCTCCGCTCGAGCTGCTGCAGCCGAGCGAACCCAGAGCCAGGGCCATGATGATGAGGGCGTGGATGTGCATGGGTCTGCTGGTTCCTCCGTGGATTCCTCATCACTTTCCTGGAAGGTTGGTGGGATGTCAACTGCGTCCCTGCCTTGACAAAGGACGCGTCGAGTTGGTCTACTCGCCATGTCAGGCGCGATGGAAAGAGGTGAAGCATGGTCGACGCAGAGGGTGACCTCCGGCGGCGGATCGCCGAACTCGAGGAGGAGAACCGACGCCTGCACGCTGACGCCTCGGTCGGAGGCGCGGACCTGAAGGCGATCCAGGCTGCGTTGTTGGCCATGGGGGAGCGGTATCAGTCCCTCGTGGACAACCTCGGGATCGGCGTCTACTCCCTCACCGATCCCATGAAGGGCACCTTCGGCAGCGTGAACCCGACTTCGTCAGGATCTTCGGGTATGACTCCGTCGAAGAGGTCATGGCCCTGGGATCCTCAACCATCTGCTACGAGAACCCGGAGGATCGTGCGCGGTTCGTCCAGAGCCTCCTGGACAACGAGTTCCAAACCGAGAACACCGTCACCTTCGAGGTGCGACTCCTGAAGAAGGACAGGACCCCGATCTGGGCCCGCGTCGTAGCGCACGCGACCTTTGACGAGGCTGGCCATCCATTGCGGGTGAACGGGGCCGTCGAGGACATCACCGCCCGGAAGATGGCAGCGGAGGCTCTGAGGGAGAGCGAGCAGCGGTTCCGCCAGGTCTTCGAGACCGCGGCGGTCGGGATCGTCATCAACTCTCCGGACGGCCGCATCGTCCAGGCCAACCCTGCCTTCTGTCGATTCATCGGCTACTCCCAGGAAGAGCTGCGCTCCTTTCGGGCCCTTGAACTCACCCATCCGGACCACGTCGACGAGACCGTTATCCGCACCAGGATGCTCGGCGGCGCGGATGTCGAGGCCATCGAGATGGAGAAGAGGTACCTCCGAAAGGACGGCGAAGCAGTCTGGGGGTATACGTCCGCGACGAACCTCTTCGACGAGGACGGGGAGAAGATCAGCGGCATAGCGATCATCCAGGACATCACCGAGCGAAAACTCATGGAGATGGACCTGCTGCGGATGGAGAAGCTCGAGTCCCTGGCTGTCCTCGCGGGCGGGATAGCGCATGACTTCAACAACATCCTCACCGGCGTCCTGGGGAACGTGAGCCTGGCGAGGGCCTTCGCGAAGGGCGACGAGCGCCAGGAGGCGCGGCTTGCGCGCGCTGAACGCGCCGCCACCCGGGCGCGGGGTCTGACGATGCAGCTCCAGACCTTCGCGCGAGGGGGGCAGCCTGACCGGAGGACCGCGTACCTCGGAGACGTCGTGCGAGCGGCCGCCGAGTTCTCCCTGCGCGGCAGCAAGGTGCGCTGCGAAATATCCCTGGCCGCGGACTCATGGCCCGTCGAGATTGATCCCGGGCAGATGGGACAGGTGGTAAGCAACCTCTTGATCAACGCCCAGCAGGCCATGCCCCGGGGCGGGACAGTGGAGATCCGGACCGAGAACGTAGAGCTCGATATGAATTCGCCGGTCCCGCTTCCGCCGGGGAACTATGTCAGGCTCGTGGTAACGGACCAGGGGG
>CAZNWW010000350.1:0-4991 GCA_964576155.1 uncultured Myxococcales bacterium
ACTCTCTGCACGGGGTCCCGCCCCCATCGCCCTCCGGCTCGCTGCGCTCGCCTCCGGGCACTTCCCCCAACAAGGGGGGAAGAGAGCGCGCCGTACCAAACTTGAACTTCGGTGCGGTTGTGTCCGAACATCTCTGCCGAGCATCGGTGAGGTCCTTCGACTCCGCTGCGCTGCGCTCAGGATGACGGGGGGGGAGGGGCCGACCGATGCCACTCTCAGGAACAGCTGCAAAAACAACACCAAGGCGAATCCGGCGGGCAGATTGACTGGTAGCCGCAGTCACAGACGCCGCTCCAGTACCCCGCGTTGATGCACATCGTGGTGCAGGTCATCTGGAAGAGCGCGCAGTTCGGAGGTGTGTAGCAGGGGGAGTTCGTGTTCCCCGGAGCGTGGCAGAACTTGAGTGTGTTCGAGGAGCAGATCCCCGCGTAGTCGATGGTGCCGCAAGGATTCTGTTGCTGGTTCTCGCAGATCCCGGACCCATTGCAGGCCCAGCCCACCTGGCAGGTCCCACAGTCCCCGCCGCAGCCGTCATTGCCGCATTGCTGGGAGAAGCCGCCCTCCACGGTCTCCTTCTCCTGGCAGAGGAAATCCACGGGGCAGTCCTCGTCCGCGGCACAAGCGCCGCCGCAGAACGCACCCTCGGTCCCCAGATCCACGCAGCGGTCCTCCCCGGGAGGCAGGCCCTCGGCACATTGCGTGCTGGCGGTGCAGGGGCGACAGATCCAGAGGTGGCGGGGCAGGCAGATGAAGATGGGATCCGCGCCGGTGTCCACCTGGACACAGTCCCAGCCCTGGGGGCACTCCTCGAGACAGGTCTTGGTGCAGACCTGGCCGCCGGGGCTGTCCACGCACCAACCCTCGAGGCAATCATCGGGCCCCTCGCAGGGACAGCCGAAGCCGCCCTCCACGAGGCAGAGCCCGGTCGCGTCGGAGCCGGTGAGGTCACCGACCTCGCCCGCCTCGCCGACAGAGTCGGGAGCGCCGACGGGTACATCGACAATCGGGGCGTCCTCCGCGCAAAGAGAGCCACGATATTACACAGCAGAGACTCGGTGCGGCGAAATCAAGATCGGAATAGTAGATCATCTCCAGGGTTTGCTTCAGGATCCGGATCGGGAGGGATGATGGCACCGTGTCCTCGCGGTGAGCCACTTCTATCACCTGCCCCGTATAAAGATGGCCATGGGCCGTCGTGGCCTGCCGGTCTACACGGTCCCCGCAGAGGAGCCCCGGACCCTGGCGAAGCTGCCATGGTTCATGCTGCGCGAAGTGGCGGCGCTCTGGATCTACTACCTCCGCCCCCTCGTGTTGCCATAGGCAAGCAACTCTGATAGCGTCCTTTTCCCTATGAAGGACACAGCGCACGACATCGAGGGGATGCTCGATCCAATCCTGCGGGGCGCGGCCGTGGTCCTGGGTTGCAACTCGGCGAACCTCATCGTCTACCACCCCAAGAGCGGCAAGGTGAGCATCCAGGTGGGAGTGGCCTCTGAGCAGACCCCTCTCATCGAAGAGATCGAGGGGATGCTGGGGCTGCCGCTGCGAGGCGTGGTCTTCGAGATCCCCGACGCAGGCAGCTCCCTCGTGCTAGGCCCCTGGCCCCACCCTGAGCTTCGGGAGACATCGTCCCTCGCCGAGATAGTCGGCTCAATCCTCCCCGAAGAGATCGTCACCCCTGTGGAAGAAATCATCGGTCCCAGGCGGTTCGTTCTGGTACCCGTGGTCCACGACCACCGCACCTTCGGAACCATGATCTTCGAGAAGGCATCGGAGACCCCGTTCAGCGTTCAGCAGCGGGAGATAATCCTCCGATACGCGCAGCGGGTCGGGGAGCTGCTCGATATCGACGCAGGCGATCGCGGGCACCCCCTCCTGGACACAGAGTCCACGACGGATCTCTCGGTGCGCCACCAGCTCCTGCGCCTCGCCCTCGGCGAGACCGCCCCGGCCCTGACCGTGGACACGGAGTTTCGGATAACGTCCTGCAACGAGGCCACCACCGAGGCCCTCGGATATGATCCCGATGCGCTGCTCCAGCGGGACATCGCTACCCTCTTCCAGGATCCGTCGGAGATCCGATCGATCCTGAATCAGCAGTTCCTGTTCCTCTCGGATGGGCACCACGAGGAGGAGATTGTGGTGCAGCGCAAGGACGGCAGCGTCTTCGCCGCAGCGGTGAAGGCCCTCCTCCTGGCCGATGGAGAGCAGAACGCTATCGGATACCTGGTGATGATCCGGCAACGGACCGCGGCAAGGGACGAACACCAAGACAACGCTGACCGGCTGATCCGCCGTGAGCGCCTGGCCACCATGGGCGAGCTGGCCGCCCAGCTCGCCCACGAGATCCGCAACCCCCTCCTGTCCATAGGGGCTACCCTGGAATCCCTCGCCAAGGACGCGAAGGACGGCGATGAGGGAGAGACGCTACGCCTGCTCACCGACGAGGTGAAACGCCTGGATCTGATCCTGAAGGACTACATGTCCCTCGCTACGCGGTGCAACGCCCCGGTGACCGCGGTCGACCTCGTGCGACTTCTGAACGAGGTCATCCGACTCCAGGGGCCGCTCCAGCGGGAGCGCGGCGCGACCGTCACGTTGGACATGCCCGACGCTGTGACCATCCAAGGGGACGCGGAGGGCCTTCGCCAAGTGTTCTTCAACCTCCTCCAGAATGCTCTGGAGGCCTCCCCCCCGGGAGGCCAGGTGACCTGCCGAAGCGAGATCGGTACGGGACACCTCTCGATCCACGTCGAAGACCAGGGTCCCGGCCTGTCCGATGAACCGGCCCAACTCTTCGAGCCCTTCCACACCACCAAGAAGAACGGCACAGGCCTCGGGCTCACCGTGTCGCAGCGGATCATCGAGGCCCACGGCGGGACCATCGCCCTCGCAGCTCGCTCGATGGGCGGCTGCCGGGTCACGGTCACGATGACGCAGCGGGAGATCGGATGAGCGGCCCGGGCGCCAGCGCCCCATCGGGCCAAGGTGAGTTCCGCGTCCTCGTGGTCGAGGACGAGCGCCTCTACGCCCGGGCAGTTGTCCAGGAGCTGCGCCGCCGCGGGGTGCCCGGAGACGTGGCCCCGACAGGCTCCGAGGCCCGAGCCCTCGTCGAGGCACATCTCTACGGCGCTATACTGCTGGACCACAAGCTGCCGGACGCGGACGGCCTGGAGCTCATCCCATTGCTCCTGGCCCGGCAGCCCGGCGCAGCCTTGGTGATCATGACCGCCTACGAGACCATCGAGAACGCTATCGCCGCAATCCGACTCGGCGCAGATGACTACCTCGTCAAAGAGACCAGCGTTGCGCCCATCGTCGAGAAGGTGCTGGAGATCCGGCGTCGGGCCGAGCTGAGGGCTACGTGGACCCGCAACGGTGATCCCAAAGCTGCCCTGCTCCTCGGCGAATCGACCGGCATAAAGCGCGTGGTCGAGGACCTCCACAAGGTCGCCCGGGCGCCGGACACCACCGTACTCCTCACAGGCGAGACCGGAGTGGGAAAGGAGGTCGCATCCCGACAACTCCACGCGCTCACCCTGAACCAAGAGACACCCCGGCCCTTCGTCACCGTGGACTGCGTCGCGCTGCCGGGGACCCTCGTGGAGAGCATGCTCTTCGGACATATCAAGGGCGCATTCACCGGGGCGGACCAGACACGGGAGGGGGCCTTCCACGACGCAGGAGACGGGACCCTCTTCCTGGACGAGATCGGGGACATGGAGCCCGCGCTCCAGGGGAAGCTGTTGCGGGTCCTCGAGTCACGAACCTACCAACGGGTGGGCGCGTTCGAGGACCTTCCGTTTCACGCTCGTACCATCGCCGCCACCAATCGAGACCTGGAGACCCAGGTGGAGCAGGGAGCCTTCCGCTTCGACCTCCTCCAGCGCCTCTCGGTCTTCCCGATCCATATCCCCCCGCTTCGGGAGCGAGGCGAAGACGTGCTGCTCCTGGCGGACCACTTCATAGAGATCTTCGCCCGCCGCATGGGCCATGAACCCGAACATGTCACCCCCGAGGTACGAGACCGACTCATGGGCTATGACTACCCGGGGAACGTCCGGGAGCTGAAGAACATCATCGAGCGCGCTGTGATCCTGGGAGACTCCGGACGGATCGAAGCGAGCCACCTCCCGGAGCGCCTGCACCGGAGCGCGAACGGAGCGACCCGATCAGGCATCCCCATCGACTTCATCCCGGGGGTGGACACCCTGGCCACGGTGGAGATCAAGATGATCCGCCATGCGCTCGATCAGGCCGGGGGCTCCCGCACCGAGGCTGCCCGCCTCCTGGGGATCTCCCGGTTCCAGCTCCTCCGTCGCCTCGAAAAGCACGGGCTGCGCGACGACACCTAGCGGCGTGCGGTTCCGCACGCCGCAGCAGGGAGCCGTGCGTTTCTGCACGATCCCGACCCGAGAACCCCCCGATTCCTGGCGATATAGCCCTGGCACGGGCATTGCAGTAAACAACTTCAAATTTTGAACATGGACCCCCGAGTATCGATGTGGTGCTCGGAAGAAGGTCGTGATCTATTCACCGAGAGAGGGAGAGACTCATGAAGAAGGCGATTCTGGTAGCGATTGCGATGATGATTATGGCCCCCGCCGCCGATGCGGCTGAGATGAAACTGTCCAAAGGCACGATGCAGGTCGGCGGCACTGTGACACTCGACATCGAGATAGTCATGCCCGACAGTGACGAGCTCGACAACGTGACCGGGGCCCACCTTGGCGTGTCCCCCAGCTTCGGTTACTTCATCATGGATAACCTGGAACTGCTCGTGGCCGCCAACTTCGGCATGGGCTTCGGGGATCTCTACGACGGTGCCGCAAAGGACCTTGGCTTCGGCGCGGGCCTGAAGTACTTCCACCGCCTCGGCCCCGTGTTCGGCTATGCTGGCGTGACCGTCGGTATGGACTTCGTGCTGCCCGACGAGGGTGACACCACGAAGGCCCTGGCCATCGGCGTGCCCATCGGCGTCCTTTGGCCCT
>CAZNWW010000351.1:0-263 GCA_964576155.1 uncultured Myxococcales bacterium
ATGGCTCGACCTGGGTCGTCTTGCGGGCGTCGACGACCCGGGCGGTGACTCGGCCAGGGCCGAGGAGGTCCTGGCCAGCGGCGTCGAGCCGGTGTTCCTCCCGGGGGACGGACCCCAGGGCCGGAGCGCGCTCTTCGCGCAAGAGGCCCGCCGGTGGCTGGACGACGGCCTCCACGTGGTGGTCCTCTGCGACGGGCACGAGAGCCTGGAGCGCACCCGACGGATCCTCGGCGCGCACGGCCTCGGCGGGCGCCCGGCACGAG
>CAZNWW010000351.1:273-4990 GCA_964576155.1 uncultured Myxococcales bacterium
CGGCGCGCTGGTCCGAGAGGAGGCCTGGAGCCTGGACTGGCTCCGGGGCCTTCGTCCCGCGCGGAAGGTCCGCCTGGCCCTGGGCAGGGTCGAGCGTGGTTTCATTGCGCGCTCCATGGGCCTGGCGGTCACCGGCGAAGTGGACCTCTTCGGGAAGCGCTCGGAGCCCCGTCGGCTGATCCGACGCCGGGTCTCCGACGCGGTGAAGGTGCTGTCAAACCTCGAGGACGGCGATCTCGTCGTCCACTCCAGCTATGGGATCGGACGCTTCCTCGGGCTCGAGACCAAGGCAGCCGGGGGCCACGAGGCCAGCTTCCTCGCGCTGGAATACGCTGATCGGGCCCGCTGCTACGTGCCCGTCCACCACGCGGATCGTATCCAGCGCTACATCGGGTCCGACGACCGCAAGGCTGTTGTCGGCAAGCTCGGAGGCGCGACGTGGGAGAGGCGAAAGACAAAGGCCCGTGAGGCCGCCAAGACGCTGGCCTTCGACCTGGTCGAGGTCTACGCGAAGCGCGCCGCCACCCCGGGCCATGGGTTCTCGTCGTCGGATGAGTACTTCGAAGAGTTCGAGGCCTCCTTCCAGCATGAGGAGACCCCTGACCAGGCTCGCGCCATCCGGGAGGTCCTGTCGGACATGGAGCGACCGAGCCCCATGGATCGCCTCGTCTGCGGTGACGTGGGCTTCGGCAAGACCGAAGTGGCGATCCGTGCGGCTTTCAAGGCAGTGCTGGACGGCAAGCAGGTAGCGGTGCTGGTGCCCACGACGGTTCTGGCAGAGCAGCATCGGCGCACCTTCGAGGAGCGGTTCTCCGGATATCCCGTGATCGTGGAGAGCCTGTCCCGCTTCAAGACCCCCGCCCGGCAGAAGGAGATCCTGAAGAACGCTGCAGCGGGCAAGGTGGATGTCCTCATCGGGACCCACCGCCTCCTGAGCAAGGACGTGGCCCTCAAGTCCGTGGGGCTCCTGGTGGTGGACGAAGAACACCGCTTCGGTGTCGGGCACAAGGAGGCCTTGAAGGCCGTGCGTGAGACCGTGGATGTCCTCTCCATGACCGCAACCCCGATCCCCCGAACCCTCCACATGGCCATGGCCGGGATCCGGGACATCTCGGTCATCGCCAGCGCGCCCGAGGGGCGTCGATCCGTGGAGACCCAGGTGATCCGGTGGGAGGACAAGACCGTGGCCCGGGGGATCCGGCGGGAGCTCGAGCGGGACGGGCAGGTCTTCGTGCTCCACAACGCGGTCCAGGGTCTGGGCGCTCTGGAGGAGCAGATCCGGCGCCTCGTCCCGGAGGCTCGGGTGGGCGTGGCCCACGGGCAGCTGAAGGAGCGCGGGCTCGAGAAGGCCATGCTCGACTTCGGCGCCGGGCGGTACAATGTCCTCCTCTGCACCACGATCATCGAGTCCGGCCTTGATCTGCCCCGGGTGAACACCTTGATCGTCAGCAACGCGCATCGCTTCGGTCTGGCCCAGCTCTACCAGATCCGCGGCAGGGTGGGGCGCTCGGACCGGCAGGCCTACGCGTACTTCATCGTCCCACCGATTCATGCGATGACCCAGGACGCTCGACAGCGCCTCGCTGCGCTCCAGCGCTACACCGATCCCGGGGCCGGGTTCACCGTGGCGACCATGGACCTGGAGATCCGCGGCGCAGGGGATCTCTTCGGCGCGAACCAATCAGGGCACATGACCGCGGTGGGCTACGATCTCTTCACCTCCATGCTGGAGGAGGCGGTGCGGGAGCTGCGCGGTGACAAGGACGCGATCGACGTGGATCCGGAGATCCGGGTCCCCGTCCCGGCTCACGTCCCGGAGGACTACCTGTCCGATCGCCACGGCCGCCTGGTCCTGTACCGCAGGGTAGCGGCCTGCCGGACCACCGAGGAGCTGGCCGCGCTGGCCGCGGAGACCGAGGCCCGCTACGGGACCTTCCCGCCCGCGGTGAACTACCTCTTTGGTCTGGTACGCCTCAAGGCCCGATGCCGTCGTCTGGGCATAGCGCTCCTGGAGGTCGCTCCCCCGAAGGTGCGCCTGGATCTCTCCAAGGCCCCCGCAGGGCTCCAAGACCGTGTCATCGCCCTCCTCAGGGATCCTCCAGCCCCCGTAAAAATGGACCCCAAGGGCGTCCTCGAACTCAACGTAAAGGAGCTGGCTTCAGGACCCCTCGGCATGGCCGACAAGGCCCTGGATCTGCTTGGGTAGCTTGTGGGAGGGGCTTCAGCCCCGACTCCCAACTATGGGAGGGGCTACAGGCGGCCACCCATCAAGAGAGTCATGATCGCCTTCTGGGCGTGGAGGCGGTTCTCGGCTTCGTCCATCACCACGGACTTCGGTCCGTCGATGACCGAGTCCACTACTTCCTGATCGCGGTCTGCGGGCAGACAGTGCATGTAGATGCCGTTCTTGTCGGTCAGGGCCATCTGGTCTTCGGTGGTCTTCCAGTGGGTGTTGGCCTCGAAGAGCGATCGGGCGACCTCGTGGTCGGCTTCCTTGATGGTCTTTCCGGTCTCGTCCACGTAGTTGAAGCAGGCCCCCGTGCCCCAGGCCTTGGGATAGACCACGTGCGCGCCCTCGAAGCCTTCGTTGAAGTCATTGGTGATCCTGAAGGACCCGCCGGTCTGCGCGGAGAAGGCCTTGCAGTGGCCGATGATCTCGGGATCCAGGTCGAAGCCCTCCGGGTGGGCCAGGGTCACGTTCATGCCCATCTTCGCTGCGGCCATGACGGCGGACTGGGGCACGGCCCGGGGCTTCTCGAAGCTGCCGGAGTAAGCCCAGGACATGGTGAAGTTGACGCCCTTGAAGCCGCCGAACTTCTCCTTGACCGTGATCATGTCGGCCAGGGACTGGCAGGGGTGGTACTTGTCGCACTCCATGTTGATGATGGGCACGTCCGAGTACTCCGCGAACTCCTTCATGGTGGCGTTCGCGAAGCCATAGATCCAATGCGCGGGGGGCCCGTACATGCGGATGGCGATAGCGTCGCCGACCCGGCTCAGCATGCTGGCCACGTCGCAGATCCGTTCGGTCTTGTAGGGGACCTCGTAGCCCTTCCGCGCCGGGGTGTAGGTCTTGCCGGGCTCCAGCTCGATGTAGTTGCCGCCGAGCTGCTGGATGCCCGCGGCGAAGGTGCTGCGGGTCCTGAGGGACTGGTTGAAGAACATGGAGAAGAGTGTCCGGGACGGGAGGATCCCGCGGGTGTCCTCGCCCACAGCGAACCGGCGCTTGAGATCCAGCGCCAGGTCGATCAGGCTCTCCCACTCTTCCTTGGAGTAATCCAGCTCTGCATCTATCCAGTCGCGCCCACGAAATCTATTGGTCCGCATGATTCACCTCCGTTTCAACGTCATCCGGGCGGGCGAAGCTACGCCCGAAGCAGGGGACTGTCAACCTGTTTGAAGGGCGTCCGTCGGTCTCAATCCGGCGCGATGAGCCTGCAGAGGTAGTGGCCGTCAGGTTCCTGGTAGATGACCTCGCCGGACCAGCCGTTGCGGAGGGTTGCGGCTGAGAGGGTCTCGGAGTCCACGAAGAGCCAGGGGAAGGTCGGGCCGCTCTCTCCGCGGTAGGTGAGGGTGAACGTGACCTCCCCGCCGTAGCGGCCTCGGCGGCCTCGGCGGCCGCCCCGCTCGGCGAGGTCCGTGGAATCGAATAGAACCTTGCCGCCGGGGATCAGCAGGCGGCGGAGCGCGGCGAAGACCCGGTCCAGGCCGTCGAGATCGCCCACTATGCCGATGCCGTTCATGAGCATGAGCACCGAGTCATAGGGTCCGCCGTCGAAGGTGAAGATGTCAGCGACCTGCGCGTCCTTCAGTCCGCGGCCGCGCATGACCTTCACCGCGTCGGGGAGGATGTCGATGGCCGTGACACGGTGGCCCTGGTCCTGGAGGACCAATGCGTGGGTGCCGGAGCCTGCGCCCGCGTCGAGGACGTTTCCCTCACAGAGCCTGAGCGCGGTGCGCTCCACCGGCGGAAGGTCTGCTGCGCTGCGGAAGAAATGTTCCACGGGCATGTCCCAGGGCTCGGCCGCTGAGCACTCCACCCGAAGTCCGTGATCCACCCCGGTCTCCTGGTATTCCCGCAGCGCAGTCCCGAGGAGGGACCAGGCGGACATGTCACTCGGGTTGGTCACTAGAACTGCCGCCAGAAGCCTCGGCTCTTCCGGATCTCCCTGTGGAGATCTTGCCGCACCTGGGCTTCTTTCCTGCTGCGCTCCTTCTGGTCGCGTGCTTGCTCCCAGGACACCAGGCGGTCCGCCCTGGCCTTGGTCCCCGAGCCCTCGAAGTCACGAATCCTCTCGAACTCACCGGCGTCGATGAAGAGGCCATGGGGGCCACAGATGTCGATGATGATTCCTGAGAGGCGGCTCCAGTTCTTGCGAGTCATCATGCTCGCGCAGATCGGGCATTTCAGGTACCGGGTGTCCAGCTTGTCGGCCTCCCGGTGAAACTCACGGTTCGGCTGCTGCCCTGGCCCATCGTCGGGCGCGGGATCCCCGGCAGCGACGTGCTGCTCCAGCTCCCCCCGGTCGTACCAGGTCCCGCCGCAGCCGTCGCAGAGGTCCAGCTCGATCCCGTCCACCATGTCTCGGCGCATGGCGGTCGCGCAGCGGGGAACGCCTTACCGCGGCGGGCACATTTTTTGCGGGCGCGCGGTCCGGCTTGAAAGGGCACCCTCCCGAATTCCCTTTGTCGCGGGCGCGCACGGGTGTGGCAGCAC
>CAZNWW010000352.1:0-4969 GCA_964576155.1 uncultured Myxococcales bacterium
CGACGAAGTCGCGAACGACCTTGGCCTGCTTGAGCGCCGCCTGGATCCCCTCGGACTCCCGCTCCTTCAGAGAAGTGCGGGCCCACCAGTAGCGGCCGTCGTAGTCGTTCTTCTTGATCTCCAGCATGCGCTTGGAACATTTCACGCCCCACCCGGCGACCTTCGCCTTCTCATCGCCCTTGATACGGTGGGCGCAGAAGTAGGCCGTCCGGGCGCAGAAGAGCTGGATCTCCTTGTCCTTCGGGTAGGCCGCGGCGAGGTCGCTGAAGGCCTTGGCTGCTTCCTGGTGTTTAGCCACGTCCGCCCGCTGCGTGTAGACCTCCAGAATCTTTGCCAGGTCCGCGGCGCGGTCCGCCGCGGCGCTCGTCGGGGCCCAACTGGCGAGAACCAGCATCGCCGCGATCACCAACACAGTCAGCCTCATGGGGACCTCCTTGGTTCAACGCAAAGAAGGTATCGAATCCCCTCGCCCGGTGCAACCCGCGTGCCCGGGCGAGCTCAGGGCACGGAGGGGGTGCCCAGGGAGGTCTCCAGTTCCTGGAGGACTTCGACCACCGAGGGGCAGTCAGGATCGAGTTGCGAGGCGAATCGAGCGATCTCGAGGGCCTCCCTCAGGCGGCCCTTCGCGATGCCGGCCCTGGCGCGCTTCACAAGGCGCTCCGCGTGGACCGTACGGAAATGTCGCTCGAGATCCGTCCTGACCTCCTGCCGCTCAGCCTCCCGCTGCGGTGTACCTACGATCGTCGGGGGATGCCAGGCCGCCATCCCGAGCCCGGCCAGGGCCAGGATGACGACGAACCAGGTCGCCGGAGTCTTGAGACGATCGCTGAACGCGATCCCCGTCCTGCGCAACCCCTGGACCCCGGACACGAGCCCGACCGCAGCCAGCAGCGCCCACAGGGGCAGGGTCGGCAGAAGGTACCTGGGCCAGCGGAGGTAGTATCCCGTGACCGCGGGCAGTCCCAGGAGGAGCACCCCGGCGAGCAGCGCTACAGCGACGGGCCGCCGCCGCTCCCGGACCACGAAGAGTCCGCCGAGTCCGGCCAGCGCGAAGAACAGAGGTGCGGTGAACAGCGCAGCGGCGGGAGAGCCACCCTGGAACGGGCTGGGGTTGGCCGGGCCGTAGAAGCCGACGGGGTCCACGACCCCGAGCCAGAGCCGGGCCAGGGGTCGCTCGATCCCGTCGAACTCGAAGAGGCTCTGCTGCAGCTCCACCCGATCCAGGCGGTGACGGAACATGGTCAACAGGACGTCCACGGGATCACCCCAGAGGGCCGGATTCAACCCGATGAAGATGACCGCTGCGACCAGCAACGAGCAAGCGCAGACCATGAACGACCGCCGTCGATCACCTGGACGACGCCACGACCACAAGACTGGCAGGACAGGGAGCGACCAGAGGACGAGCCCGGTGATCTTCGTGCCCGCGACCAGCCCCAGGGCGACGCCGAGCCCCACAGCCCCGAACCACAGACTACGGCCGGCCACGCCTGCGCGGACCAATCGGAGGACGACGACCAGGAGCGCCAGGGCCGCCAAGCCAAAAAACAGGAACCAGGGATCCGCCAGGGCTGCCCCGCCGTAGGCACGGATCAGCGGGTGTGCGGCCAGCGCTATCCCCGCGACCACCCCCGCCCCGGGCAACAGGATCTCCCCGAGCCAGGTCAATAAGCCTGCGGCTACGGCGGAGGCGAGGGCTCCCCCAACCCGCGCCCGGCGTAGAGCATTGGGATCAACGCGGCGCCAGATCTCCGTCAGGAAGGAGCCCCGGTGCAACATGTCCAGGTCGTACTTGTGCCAGAAGTCCTTGTCCTTCGTGGTCTCACGCAGCGGACTGTCCAGGGCGGCGCACACACCGATGAGATACTTTGCCACGGGCGGGTGATCCACCGCGTCCGGGTTCTCCCAGGCCTCCGAGGAGAGATCACCGGAGAAGAAGAGTCTGGCGTACACGGTGGAGAACAGCCACGCGGCCTCGTCGGGCTCACCGCGGTCGGTGCGGTTCGCAGCCAGGGAACATAGGACCACCGACGAGAGCGTCGCCACGATGATCGCGCGGGCCGCGGGTCGAGCCAGGATGGATGGCAGGTTCCGCATGGGGCTACCATGCCACGCCCCAGGATCCCTGGCAACGGGGCTACGGGAGGATCAGGACCTGGCCCTTCAGGTAGGCCGTGTTGAGCTCGTTGAAGCCCACCGACGAGGTGAGGAGATCCGCAGAGATCTCGATGCCGTTACCCGACCCCGGGCCGGCCTGCATGAGGTTGAGACCCACAGTGTCGAGGTGCGCGCCCGCGCTGCCGCCGGGGTTCTCCACGAAGTCAGCGTTCTTCTCCGAACCGAACAGACCGTAGGGCGGCGCGCCGTAGGCCACGAGGCCGACAGAATGACCGATCTCGTGCACCGTGAGCGCCGCGAGGCCGAAGCCCATGATGTCCACCATGAAATCCCAGGTCTTGCGCCGCTGCAACGCCTCGGCCGAGAGCTCGTCGTCCGGAAACTCCGGGTCGATGACGAGGTGATCCTCCGGATGCTCACCGAAGGGGACGCCGCCGAGGCTCGGCATCACGGGGCCGAACATCGTGTTCGCAATATCCGCGAGGCCCGGGTCGTCCTCGAGGGCCTGGATGATGTAGCGGACGAGGGAGGTGGTCAGGCAGCCGTAGCCCTCCTTCGCGTTGTCCTCGTTCCCTTCGTTCCTCGGATCGATGGACTCGGACAGGCCGACGAGGGAGTCTTGCAGATCCCCGCCGCCGAACCCGATCATGGAGAATTCCCGGGTGGTCTCGTCGCCCATGAGGGTCTCGTACTGGAAGCTTCCGGGGGTCGGAGCTCCCTCCTCTCCCTCGATCAGGAAGACGATATCCGCGCATGCTCCGCAGGTTCCATCCGCGTCCTTGAAATAGAATTTGTAGGCCTCCGGTCGAGTCGCCTCGAGGACCGCTCGCGCTGCGCACTCGTTACCGCCCTGGGCCCAGTCACAGTCGAGGGCTGCCCACTGAGGGGTAGGCTCCGGGGTGCCGAGACCCAGGAGCCAGAGGTCTTCCAGGAAGTCCCAGGTCCCGTTCGCACCGGCGTCTGACCAGACGCCAAAGCCGTCCTCGTCCTCGGTCAACCCGATAGACCGGTGGTCACGGCGCCAGACCAGGAGCCAGGGGTCCGGGGGCTGGAACGGGTGGAGGGCCGGGGTCGACTCCACCAGCTCGACCTGGAGACAGATCCACTCGGTCGGGTTGCCGCAGGCGTCGGTGACCCGGGCACACAGACCGGCCCCCGGGGGCGGCAGCGCCGTGTCCTCCTGGACGTCCCAGCGCCAGGTGCCCTCCCCCTCCGACGTGAAGTTGGCCTCCATCCCTGAGATGGGCATCGCCGCGTCGGTGGCGAGCTGTGCCTCGAGCGCATCATCGTCGCAGCCGCAGGTGGGGATGTCGGCGGGGACGGGGGGAGCGTCGGGCAGAGCGTCAATAACCTCGGAGAACTGATCAGCGGGTAGACCTGCGCTACCACCTCCGGTGCAGCCAGCCAACACGAAGACCATGGCGATCCCGACAATCAGACACGCCATCACCATCTCAGCGCCCTCCGCGAACTACTCCATCCGCCAGATGGTACCACAAGCCGCTACTCCACAGTGTTGACAGCATCCCCACACCATGGCGTACAAACGAAGTGATGGAAGAAATCGAGGGGGACCGGCATGGCGAAACCAACGGGTGCAGGACGACTCTTCGTGCGGGGGGACGTGAACGGGTTCTGGGCCCTCTTCGCGGACAACCTCGCCAACATGATCATCGTCTCCGGAGTCTGCACCTTCGTGCTCAAGATCCCGGTTGAGGTGGTCTTCGGGCGGATCCTCCCCGCGCTCGGGGTGGCCCTGGTGCTGGGGCTGGGCTTCTACGCCTGGCTCGCCCGGCGGGTCGGCGAGCGGGAGGGACGTGACGACGTCACCGCCCTCCCCTACGGCATCTCGACGCCGATCCTCTTCGTCTACCTCTTCCTGATCATGAAGCCCATCGCGGAGCAGGGGATCCAGAGCGGTCTAACCGAGGGCGAGGCAGGACTCCTGGCCTGGCGGGTGGGCATGGCCGCGGCCTTCCTGGGCGGACTCCTCGAGGTCGCAGGGGCGTTCATCGGCCCGTGGCTCAAACGCAACCTCCCCCGGGCCGGCATGCTGGGGACCCTCGCCGGCATCGCGCTGGTCTGGATCGCCACGGTGCCCCTGGCGGAGATCTTCGAGGACCCGCTGGTAGGCTTCGCGTCCATGAGCATCATCCTCGTGGGGCTCGTCGCGCTCTACCGCCTCCCCTTCGGGATCCCGGCGGGGCTCGCCGCAATAGCGGTGGGGACCATGGTGGGCTTCGCCACGGGTCACTCGTCGTTCTCCACGGAGGGCGTGGGCATCTACGTCCCGCTCCCGGCGCTCGGCGACCTCTGGCTGGGCCTCGAGGCCCTGTTCTCCAACCCCTGGATCCTCGCAATCGTCGTGCCCGCGGAGGTCTACAACTTCATCGAGACCATGAACAACGTCGAGTCCGCCGAGGCCGCGGGGGATCGCTACCCCGTGGGGATCTGCCAGGTCGCGGACGGCGCAGGGACCATGGTGGGCGCGCTCTTCGGTTCGGCCTTCCCCACGACGGTCTACATCGGTCACCCGGGGTATAAGAGCCTGGGCTCCCGCGCCGGGTATGGCCTCGCAGTTGGTCTGGTGTTCTTCCTGGGCGCGTTCTTCGGCCTGGTGGCCTTCCTGCACCACCTGGTCCCCATGGCCGCGGTGGCGCCAATGCTCGTCTTCATCGGCGTCGTGATCACGGGGCAGGCCTTCACGGCATCCCCGCCGGCCCACGCCATCGCAGTGGCCGTGGCCATGCTGCCCCACGTCTCCAGCCTCCTCATGGCCAAGTGGATGTCCCTGGGCAAAGTCCTCGAGGGGAACGGAGGCATCCTCTTCGACCCGTCCGTGGTGTCGGCC